>JAGHDO010000067.1 GCA_021159885.1 Synergistota bacterium
CTTTGGGAATATCAGCCTTAACGATCTCCTTAAATTTCCTCTCAGATAACCCTGGAAACTCAGGAGCATAGACAATTTTGCCATTATCGGCATCCACAAGTATAAACCTGCCCTTTCCGAAAACACGTGGACCAATATACCTGTCATAGCTTAAGATCATGATAACCGCTCCGATAAATCTGCTTCCACTTCTAACCGGATAGGCAAGAGATAAACCAAGCTCCCCCTCAAAAAGCCTTATTGAGCCAGAGATAACCACATTTTTTGCCCTCTTAACTCTGAGAAAGTAATTCCAGCTGGTCTTGTTTCTTCCGTAAAAAAAACCATAAGGAGTATGCTCAGGAGGATACCCCTCTATGATATGGCCTTCAGAATCAACCCATTCTACCGCGAGAAAGCAATTTCCCCCGCTTTCAGTGTAAAAGCGCCTAAAGAGAGCTCTAATAGTGAAGAGGTTAGGCCATCTTTCAATTGAAGAAGCAATAACCTTCAGCTTCTCTACCCTCCTATGAAGGATAGATCTAAACATACGGCTCGCAAGCTCTACCTTAGGACGATTCTCACGAGATATAAACTCTATCGCATTTGAGAGGCTCTCCCGATATACAAATAAGGAAATGAGGGCAACGCCAATAAGACCAAGCACTATGAGAGCACGAAAGATGGCTTTAGCTTTCAAGCTCACCCGTCCCCCTTTAAGAAACATTATACCATTTAGCTATGATATAATGAAGGGAAAGAAGCATAAATAAAGGAGGTATTAAAGCGCGATGAAAGGCTTGAAATTATTGGCTTTGGCGGTTTCTCTAAGCTTCATTCTTGCGCCCATTATATCCTTTGCGTCCCCCTTAAGCTCGTTTAAAATGCCCTTGCCATCTTTCGTTAAGCCCGGTTTAAAGCTATACTATAATGCTGCAAGATCAACACACACGCTTTTAAAAAACACGGGAACCACATGCATGACAAGGCTTTATATATTAGATGTATTAAACCCATATCAAGCAGTAGCCACTTTAACGCTTTACTCTCCAAACCATACCTCGCCTCCCATAGTCGAAACCATGCTTCTCGGCGGAGCTTGCGACTTTTGGATAAACCCAGCCTATGTCAAGAATCTAAACAGACCCGATTTGGGAATAAAGATCCGACCCGGAATAATAACCATAGATCAACCAGATCATGGCTACAGCCTAAAAGCTGTTTACGACTCATCGAGTGGCCTTATAAAGAGCTTTACAGAAAAGATGAGAGAGGCAAATTCAGCAAGTCAAAATATCATGATATACTTCAATTATGCTTGGGGAAAAACCCCTGCGTGGGTTTACTATCCGCCTCCAGGATGGATACAACCTGGCAGGAGCCTAACTTATGCGATAACCTTTGGAGTCATGGGAACTCCGATGCCCGGTGGATCAATGACGGTAAGGATAGATTCCGTTCAAGGAAAGCTCATCCGCGCAACGATCATAGATCAAAATAATCCAATGGGACGCAAAGTTTTATACTATGTAAGCGGATACTGGCACAATCCTCAACTTCTAAGAACGCTCCAGACGGGAATGATCCTTGATGAGGATAGAATCCTTAGTCTCAGAGAGTACGTCGCATATAGAGATCAAACCAAGGTAGTAATAACGCTTCAAGGAGGCGGAATAACCTGGGCTAAAGGAACATACGCGCTGGATAGTGGAGCCATGATAAGTGGAGAAATGAACCTGATTGCGGGAGGAAGCATGTATCTTACCTTGAGGGGGTTTAGATAGAAGATGATATTGATCCTGGATTTCGGGTCTCAATATACGAAGCTCATAGCGAGAAGAATAAGAGAGCTGGGCGTATACTCAGAGATTCTACCTTGGGATAAGAAAGCGGATGAGATCCTTTTAAAGAAGCCCAAGGGATTAATTCTCTCTGGTGGGCCAGCAAGCGTCTTAGCACCAAATCCACCTACACCAGATCTGAGAATTTTAAGAAGCGGTATCCCGCTACTTGGCATCTGCTATGGAATGCAGATCATCGCTAAGATGCTTGGAGGTAAGCTGGAATCTCAAAAAGAGAGAGAGTATGGGAGAACCAAGATAAAGATAAGGGGAAATTCCCCTCTATTTGATGGAGTTCCTGAAGAGAGCTTCGTTTGGATGAGTCATGGAGACAGCGTAATCTCTCCACCCCCTGGATTCGAGATAATAGCCTCCGGTGAGGGGGTAAAAATAGCTGCTATGGAAGATCGAAAGCGAAAGATCTACTGTCTTCAATTTCACCCCGAAGTAATACACACGGATCATGGAAAAAGGATTCTCGACAATTTCATAACCAAGGTGTGTGAAGCTGAGAAAAACTGGAATATGGAAAACTTCCTCAAGAGAATGATCCCGGAGATGGCCCAGAAGGTAGGGGAGGAAAAGGTTCTATGCGCACTAAGTGGCGGAGTAGACTCTACCGTTGCAGCTACCCTTGTAAAGAAAGCCATAGGAGATAGGCTCATAGCCGTTTTCGTTAACAATGGGCTCTTAAGAGAGAAAGAAGCAGAAGAAGTTAGAAATTTCTTCGAAAGCAGAGGTTTCAATTTAATATATGTTGATGCAAGCGATAGATTCTTAAAAAGGCTCAAAGGAATTACAGACCCCGAGGAAAAGAGAAAAATTATAGGCCATGAGTTTATAAGCGTTTTTGAAGAAACAGCGTCTAAACTCGGAAATGTAAGGTACCTGCTTCAGGGAACGCTGTATCCCGATGTAATAGAAAGCGGAAGCGGAGGCAAAGGAGCCGCGAGAATAAAAAGCCATCATAACGTTGGAGGATTGCCAGAGAAGCTCCGCTTTGGGCTTTTAGAACCGCTAAGAGAGCTTTTTAAGGACGAGGTTAGAAACCTCGGAAGAGCCCTTGGTATACCCGAAAAAGTTATAAAAAGGCATCCTTTCCCAGGTCCGGGCCTTGCAGTTCGAATTCTTGGAGAGATAACTGAGGAAAAGCTTAGAATACTGAGAAAAGCAGACAGAATCGTCCAGGAGGAGTTTATTACAAGCGGATGGTATGACAAGGTATGGCAAGCTTTCGCAGTACTCCTACCTATTAGAAGCGTTGGAGTCATGGGAGATGAAAGAAGCTACGGATACACCATAGCAATAAGAGTGGTAGAAAGCGAAGATGGCATGACAGCAGACTGGGTTAAGCTACCCCATAATCTCCTTGAAAGAATATCAAATAGAATAACGCGCGAAGTAAGGGAAATAACGCGGGTGGTATACGATATAACATCTAAGCCCCCGGCTACAATAGAATGGGAATAAAAGAGGTGATTTTATGTTAACACCTGAGGAAGCGAGAAAGATAGCTCTATCAATAAGAAATGAGATAATCTCCCTCCGTAGGGAATTTCATGCTTATCCTGAGCTTGGCTTCGAGGAATTTAGGACATCTTCCAGAATAGCTGAGCTCCTCGAAAGTTGGGGATATGAGGTCGAAGCGGGAATTGCAAAAACAGGAGTTATAGGCAGAATAAGGGGAGAAAAAGACGGCCCAACAAGAGCCTTAAGAGCCGATATGGACGCTCTGCCAATAAAGGAGGAAACAGACTTAGAATTTAAATCGAAGATCGACGAAGTAATGCACGCATGCGGACATGATGCTCACATGGCTATGCTCCTTGGAGCGGGAAAGATACTCTCACTCCTTAAGGACAGGATCTGTGGAGAAATCATCCTCCTTTTCCAACCTGCGGAGGAGGGAAAAGCAGGTGCGAAAAGAATGCTTGAAGAAGGATTACTTAAGAAATACAAGATAGACTTCTTGTTCGGACATCATATTTGGCCTGTGTTTCTCCCCTATGGGGTCTTCGCGACGAGAAAGGAAGCCATAACATCCATAAGCGATAGATTCACACTTAGAATACGTGGGAAGGGTGGACATGCTGCAAATCCGGACGATGCAATAGATCCAATACCCATTCTCGGCGAGGTCATATCAGCAATTCATCACATAGTATCAAGAAGCGTAAGTCCTCAAGTAAGCGCAGTGATAACCATAGGAAAGGTAATAGCAGGAACCGCTGAAAACATCATTCCTAAAAGTGCAGAGCTTCATGGAACGGTGAGAGCTACTGACGAGAAGACGAGAGACCTCATCGTCGAGAGACTGCGAGCAATTGCAGAAGGCATTCCACGGGCTTATGGTGGTAGTGGAGAACTGATATATAAAAAGCTATACCCTATAACTTACAATCACCCAAGGCTCACCGAGGAAGTCATTAACATCGCAAGGGAGTTCTGGGGTAATAAAAGAACGATAGAGCTTAAGCACCCCTCCATGGGAGGAGAGGATTTCAGCTTCTTCACAAAAGTTATTCCCTCGTGCTTCAGCTTTATCGGCGTTGGAGGCAAAGTAGGATTGCATAGTCCAAACTTTGTCCTAAACGAGGAAATACTCCCAGAGGGATCGGCGTGGGAGGCATATCTCGCCTTAAGGAGCAAAGATATAAAGCTATGAAGAGAAGAATTCTAAAAGCACTTTCAAGAGCCTCTAAACCTATGAAAATGGAGGACCTTCTCGAAGGGGGCGAAAGTCTTAAAAAGCTTAAAGAAAGCTTAAGGGAGCTCGAGAGAGAAGGAAAAATCTACATAGACCCGAGGGGAAGAGTAATGCTCGCATCGAGAGCCAAGCTCGTTCCCGGGCGGATAAAGATACATCCTCGTGGTTTTGCGTTTTTAAAAACAGATATGGGAGAGGAAATTTTCATCCCTCCTGATGCTATAAACGGAGCAATGAGTGGAGACAGGGTCTTTATAAAAACCAAAAAGAGAAAGGGTAGAGGAACCTACGGAGAGGTAATCAAGGTTATAGAAAGAGCGCGAAACAGAGTAATAGGAAGGTTAGAGCTTTATTCAGCGTTTGCCCTTCTCATTCCAGATGACCCTTCCTTAAAAGATCCCATATTGATTCCTAAGAAAAATCTCACAAAAGATGTGAAAAATGGATATAAAGCTCTCGTTGAGATAACTGCCTTCCCCCGAGGAGCGCAGGGAGCCATAGGTAGGATAATCCGCATTCTTGGAAAAGCAGGAGAAACAGAAACCGAAATTCTAAGTATCTTGCTATCCCACGGCGTTCCACTCGAGTTCCCAGAAGAGGTAGAAAGGGAAGCAGAATCCCTGCCTGAGAGTATACCCCCAAATGAAATCGAGAAAAGAAAGGACTTTAGAGATAAAATTACCGTTACCATTGATGGCGAAGATGCAAGAGATTTTGACGACGCCGTTTCAATAGAAAAGGATGAAGAAGGCAACTACATACTGGGAGTTCACATAGCGGACGTTGGATACTATGTTAAGGAAGGAAGCAGGCTTGACAAGGAAGCGTTTAAGCGAGGGTGTAGCGTCTACATAACAGACAGGGTTATACCTATGCTACCCTTCAGGCTCTCGAACAATCTCTGCAGTCTAATAGAGGGAAAGGACAGATTAAGCTTCAGCATAATCATAAAAATAGATCCAAATGGCAAAGTTCTAAACTATGAGTTATACAAAAGCATCATAAGATCCCGGGCACGGCTAACCTATGAAGGGGCTAATGCTTTCTTCGAAGGAGAAAGAAAGGAACCCTACCTAAGCTTAGGGAAAGAGCTAAATTTAATGAGAGAGTTAGCCTTAATATTAAGAAGAAAAAGGCTCTCTAAAGGAGCTCTGGACTTTAATTTCAAGGAGATTAAGGTAGTTCTCGGAGAGAAAAGCGAAGTCAAAGAGATAATAAGTTATGAAAGAGGTATAGCGGAAAAAATAATAGAGGAGTTCATGATACTCGCAAATGAATGCGTGGCTGAATTCGCCTCTTATAGGCTACTTCCCTTTATATATAGAGTTCATGAGGAGCCAGATCCTGAAAAGATCAGAGAGCTATCCAGATTCGTTAAGCTTTTTGGGTATACGCTTAAAATAAGAGGAGAGATAAAGCCAAAGCATCTTCAAGCGCTGCTCGAGGAGGTCAAGGGAAAACCGGAAGAAAGAATTATTTCAACGCTTCTTTTAAGATCACTTGCGAGAGCGAGATATGATGTGGAAAACCTTGGGCACTTTGGCTTAGCATCGCGTTGTTATACACACTTTACATCTCCTATAAGAAGATACCCCGATCTCGTCATTCACAGGATACTGGCCGAGTTCCTTGAGAGGGGATACCTCCATCCTCAGAGGCAATATCAGCTTTCACTTTTCCTGCCAGAGGCGGCACTGAATTCTACTAAAAGAGAGCTCGAGGCAGATGAGATAGAAGAAGAGGAAAAGAAATTCAGAAAGTGTCTCTATATGAGAAAGAAGCTCGGAGAGATATTCGAGGGAGTTATAAGTGGTGTCATACCACAAGGGATATTCGTTGAGCTTGATAATGGAGTTGAAGGTTTCGTTCCGTTAGACCTGATGCCAAAGGACAGATATATAGTCTCCGAGGAAAACTTCATGATAATAGGGGCAAGTTCGAGAAGGATTTATAGAATGGGAGATCGCGTTAAAGTCCAGGTGGTCAGATCCGATCCCTTAGCGAGAAAGATCGACTTCCTCCTTATAGAATAGACTCTTGGACAGATCATCAAGAACCTCCTCAATAAAGAGCTCGGACTTAAGCAGATCTATTTCATATGGTTCGTCCACTTCCTTGCCATACTCATCATAAAGAATCTTAACCACAGGCCTAACGGGATAGAGACGATTAGGTTTAGAAACGACTCCTATTTTCCCATCGCTCAGTCTTACCAAGCTTCCCACAGGATATATCGAAAACCTGTTAACAAAGCTTCTTAAAACCGTAGGGTCGAAGTGAATGGGACCTTCGTGAAGAATTCTGCTTACCGCATCATAAGCAAGCATCTTTGGTTTGTAAGATCTCTCGGTTGTTAGCGCATCGAAGACATCTACAACAGCGACTATCCTCGCCATGGGATGGATTTCCTCCCCCTTAAGCCCCCAAGGATATCCCCTCCCCGAAAACCATTCATGATGCTGACCTATTATAGCTAATACATCCTTCTCGCTCTCTCCAATGGAGAGAGCCATCTCGATACCATAAAGCGGATGTTTTCTTATTCTCTCGAGCTCCGCTGGGTCAAGCTTGCCTGGCTTATTTATGATTTCATTCGGGACCTTCATCTTACCTATATCGTGAAGAAGAGCTCCTCTTCCAAGGACCCTAAGCTCATCCGCATCATAACCAAAATCCAATCCCAAGAATATGGCAAGCATCGAGACATTAACGGAGTGAACAAACGTGTAGTCATCATAGCGTCTAAGGGCATATAAACTCACCATAACATCCCTTTTCTCGATAACCTCATGAACCATTCTATCGACCGCTTCGTCTATTTCCTTTTTATCGACTTTTCCAGTGTCAGCTATACTCTTGATCACGCTCAAAGCCTGTCTTCTCGTTTCCTCGCTTATAACGGGAAATATCCGCGTTATCTTCTCTCTGATCTCATTAATAAAGGGCGCCTCCGCGCCCTCCTCTTTACCAATCGCCTCGACCATAATTTCGCTTACACCAAATTCCTGAAGCTTGAGCTTTAAAGCCTCACACTCCTCCCAGCTCGATACCTTCATCTTTGCAGGAACGAGAAAAACCCGAGTTCCTCCTCCCCCGAAGATGTCTTCCCCTATAACATCCCCCGGTAGGAGGTCAAAAATGCTCTTCCTTATGAGCTTACTCAAAAAAGCTCACCTTCTTTCCTATCCTTAAGAAACGCTAAGCTCCTTTATCTCCTCCTTTTCCTTCTCCGTTAATATCTTCTCGATATTCAATAGAATTATAAGCCTCTTATCAAGCTTTCCAACCCCATCTATGTATTCAGACTCTATGCCAGCAACTATAGGAGGAGGCGGTTCAACCTTCTCCTTAGATATCCTTATTATCTCCGATACATTATCAACAACGATTCCTATTATCTGTCCACTTATGTTCACCACGATAACTCTTTTCTCCTTTTCGGTTTCCTCCTTGCATTCCAGATTGAACCGCTTCTTAAGATCTATTATTGGAATTATCTGCCCCCTTAAATTAACTATTCCCTCAACGAACGGAGGCGCTTGCGGAATATGAGTTATCTCCTGAATTCTAACTATCTCCTGCACCTTCGCTATGTCAACGCCGTATTCCTCCTTACCAAGCTTAAAAACAACAAGCTGAAGCTCCTCCATAATCTTCTCCCCTCCCATCTTAAAGGCTTTCCACTCTATTATAACATGCCAAGCAACTCCAATAAAAACCTGGAAGGTTCAGAAGCTCTACCCTCAACGCGCTTAGGATAGCACAGATACAAAGTATCGGTCGTCCTCGTTATACCCACGAAAAGAAGCCTCCTCTCCTCTTCAAGCTCTTCAAGGCGTGCTAAACTCCTCACAGGAGGGATTTTCCCTTCCACAAGTCCTGTAATAAAAACGGTATCGAACTCAAGTCCCTTTGCAGAATGAAAGGTCAAAAGCTTAACAGCATCGCTCTTCTTTCTTATACCCATCTCCTCCATCAGCGAAATATGGTTTAAAAACTCCCCAATGCCACTGCCTTGAAAGGAAGAAGCGAGCTTAAGGAGCTCAAAATATCCCTCCTTAAAGGTTTCCCATCTTCGTCCTTTTCTCCCCAATAGTCCGGATATCTCTACGGGAATTCTCAATAACTCTTCTAAACCGAAACGCTCCTCACCTAAAGCCTCCCTCAAAAATGAAAGTAGCCTCTCCGCCTTTTTCCTGTTCCTAAAGTTCTCCTCCCGCAGAGCTATTTCATCCCCTCTGATCTCAAGCTTCTTGCCCTTAAGGTTAAGAATCCAGTGGAAAAAGTCCGAGATCAACTCAAGATCCTTCCCCCAAATTCCCCTAAGGTAGGAAATAAACCTCTTAACCTCATCTCTTTCATAGAACCGGAGTGCACCGAGAACCTCATAAGGGATCTGAGCTTTGCTCAAGAGATCCTCAAATATTCTCGACTGAACGTTGTGTCTGTAAAGAATCGCCATGGAGGAAAGGGACTTTTTCCCACTTAGCTCCCTGATGGTATTAACCACGAATCTCGCTTCATCTAACTCGTCTCTCGCTATATAAAGCTCAACATTACCCTCCCCCTTTAAACTAACAAGATTTGATAAATCTCTACCTGCGTGGGACATAAGTGAAACCGCTACCTTAAGCACGCTTCTTGGTAACCTAAAGCTGTGAGTCAGGTTAAATCTCTTAAGGTCAAGCTCCCTCTCAGCTCTCTCGATTATGCCTTGGACAGCACCCCGCCAGGAATATATCGATTGATCGCTATCACCCGTTAAAAACAGCTCCGTTTCAGGTGATGCTAAAAGCTTTATCAGGCGATACTGCGCTTCATTAAGATCTTGGAGCTCATCCACGAATATATGCTTAAATCTCTTCGAATAAAGGGCCCTAAGATCGGGCTCCTGAAGGAGCTTTACACCGTAAAAGAGAATATCATCGAAATCCATGACATCCTTTTCTCTCTTAAGCTTTACAAGCTTTTCATACAGCTCGGCTACTTTCTTTTGCCAGGGAGAGCGAGCTTCCTTTAAAAACTCCTTAGGAGAAATTATGCTAACCCTTAAAAAGGAGATCTCATTTAACATTCTTTCAACGGCAGATGAGGGCATATCAACAGCTATTTCCTTAAAAAGGGGAAGCGAAGACGATATAAGTGAAAAATCCGGTGAGAATCCGAATCTCTCAGCTTCTCTTTTAAGAAGTTTGTAAAAAGCCCCATGAAACGTGTCTATCCACATTTCTCTAACATCTCTTCCAAGAAGGAGAGCAAGCCTCTCCTTAAAATCGCTCACTGCTCTTCTTGTAAATGACATAACGAGAAAGCTTAGCGGATCTTCCCCCTCCCTCAGTTTTCTATAAAGCCTATAAAGAAGGGTGGTAGTTTTTCCTGTACCGGCACCGCCCACAAGCAAGATCCTCTCTTCAGTTGAAAAAACGACATTTTTTTGAGCAGGCGTAAGTTCAAGCTCGCTCTTTGAAGCCCCCTTAGGGAGAACTTGAGAAATCCTATGAAGCTTGTGAAGCTTGCCAACGCTGAAAGCCTCCAAAAGCTCGCTCTTAAAAGTAGAGGCTTCAAGATATCTCTCCTCGGGGACCCTCGAAAGCGCTTTTCTTAAAACATGATTTAATCTATCTGGAGCAGAAGGAAGATAAAACTTCAGGGATTTTACCTCTTCCTCAAAAACCTTTCTTCTTATCTCCTCGAGGGTCTCTCCATCGAAAGGATTACGACCAGTTAGTGCCTCATAGATTACAACCCCAAGTGAGTAAAGATCCCCACTGGGGAGAAAAACCCCATTCCAGGCCTCTGGAGGCATATATACAGGCGTTCCAGCAAGCGTTGCCTTAAGACCGCTCTTTCTTAGAAAAATCCCCAGTCCGAAGTCAACGAGCTTGACTCTTCCCTCACCAGATATCAGAATATTCTCCGGCTTTATATCTCTGTGAACCAATCTCTTGGAGTGAGCATACGCGAGAGCATCGAGAACAGGCGGGAATATTCCCACCGCCTCATCAAGCTCTATTCTACCCTTCTTTTCAAGAACCGCCCTTAAGGACTCCCCCTCAACATACTCCATAACGAGAACGAGCTTCCCCTCTATAAGATCAAGGTTATAGAAGCGAACAATGTTAGGGTGATCAAGAGACGCCAGAAGCTGTGCTTCCTGTTTTAGGAAGCGCAGCTCTTTTTCACGAATGCGAGATACCTTAAGGGCAAATCTTTTACCCAATAAGGTATCTTCCGCAAGATATACGTCTCCAAATCCTCCTCCGCCAAGCCAAGAGATAATCTTATATTTACCGAGCTTTGTGAGAAGCATCCCATTTCCCCAATACGTGGTAAATAAGCTGGGCAGTTTTTCTATCAATTGAGCTTTTAACAAGCTCTTTAAGAAAACTCCTTACCCTCGGGAAATCCTTTACAGATTCAGCAAGATACTTAACGATTTTATACCGCACGATTGGATTTTTTTCTCTTAACGCAGCTTTCTCAAAAGCAGATACAATTTTACGGCTGGGCTTTCGTATAGATAGCCCCTCCACCGCTCTAAGTCTAACATAGGAACTCTTTTCTCCTTCCAAGATGTTTAAAAGAAGCTCAGTAGACTTCTGAGATTTCAGGTTCGTTAAAGCATAAGCACACGCTCCCCTTACACCTGAATCTTCACTTTTCATCAATCTTATGATAAGATTGACAAAATAGAGATCTCGCGTGTTTCCCACAGCTTTTATTCCCGCGATAAGAAAATCGTTATCTCCCTGAGCTTCAGCGTTTTCAAGAGACCTGCAAATCTCGCTTCTCAACCGAGGATATCTTGGATCCTTTTTCTCCCTCAGAGTTCTACCTATTATACCAATAGATAAAAGAGCAGTATTCGAAATATCATCTTGATCTTCATTTCCCCTCTCCTCTACGAGTTCCCATAAAGAGGCTATGGTAGCATCAGTCGGATTTTTGAGCCCACCCATGGCAATCACAGCTCTTAAAATATTGACATGAGATTGAGTTAAATCCGTAGCTATAGAAACGAGGATCCTCTGCGCTTCCAGAGTATCAATCACTCTCAGAGCATAAATCAGCTTCGCGGAAGCCTCATCACTAATGAGATTACGAGATTTCAGAATAGCAGGTATCCTTCTCATAAATTCAGGATTAGATCTTAGCACGGATAATAATTGCCGTACCGAAACTTTTCCCTTAAGATTCAATTTAAGAGGAGCGCTTTTCCGTTCCTCCTCAGAAGAGCATGAACAGGAGCTGGTAGACTCAGATTCCGAAAACCTAACCTTAAACGATTTCAATAGTTCTTGAGCCGAGTCCACCTTCCATATCGGGAGATCAGAGCGAGGTAATTCATTAAGAAGCTCAGCTTTTACCTTGAAGGAGGACTCCATAAATTTGCTTCCTTTATAGAAGAGAATTAGCTTTTCCTTCCCTACGAGTTCTTTTATCCAACTCTTTTCTTTTCCAATAACAACTGAGTATTTCGAACCTATAACCTTTATTTTGCTACCCTCTGGTCTCGAGGTAAGATAGACAAGTTTCTCCTTACTTATCTTCACGCCTCCCTCAAAAAAACTTGCGGTATACTTAGCCCTGTACCTTCCAGTCTCATGAACCTCAACAGTTTCCCAGCTCCTACTGGCCTGAGAAGGGACGACAACTTCCATAGATTTCACGATTTCCAGAAGGAGTCCTTTTTCACTTTTTCTCATCCCCTTGGGGAAAAACGCTTCAAGGACTCTTCCTTCCTTGGAGAAGATAACCTCAAATGGCACGGAAAGCGCATTTTCAGCTCCTCGAAAGCGAATTCCATAAGCAAAATAGAAAACAGGGCTAATCTGAAAGAGTGTATGAACCTTATTACCCTTTATCCTTAAAACCCTAAAGTTAAGAACACCTCCAACCCTTTGAGAAATAAAGCTTTTTCCCTCTCTTTGAGGGAAAAGATTCACACTTACAAAGCTCTCAAGTTTAAATCTGTAAGCTTCTCTTGAACCGACGGTCCACTTAATAAAGGGACCTCGAGGAATTTTGCTCTTTCCAGAGAACGAAATCGATATCCCCACTATCCCTGCAAGTACAAGTATTATAATCCATATAAGTCGATGCGATTTCATTCTCGATCACGTCCGCGCTTTATATCTATATGACGCTGTTCATCGAAAATCGTATCTTTTTTCGAGAAGGTATCCCATCTCACGAGCGTCTTAGAGCGTTCTTCGTGCCCACAGGGATAAGGTATTATATGCCATTTCCAACAGGTTTTAGGATATTTAACCCAAATTTCGAGATATCCTGATGGACCAGTAATATCATAAGAAAGCTTCTCGCTTAAGTCACCTTCCATACTAACTTTCTCAATTCGTCCCGATGCCAAGGACAATGAAGCACTGCTATCAGATATAAACTTTCCACCAAAAATAGTAATATGTCCAGTAATACCAGCCTCAACGGCAATCAAATCCACGCTTGCCGAAGCTTCTGTGTCCACGTTAGCTAACGGAACCTGACAGGATTTAAGATCTCCCCCATTTTCTCCCACGTTTATAGAAACGTTCAGGTCAAAACCTATCTCACCATAAGCCTTCATCTTAAGTTTAACCGGTATTACCGATACCCATATTACATCCTTTATCTCAAATCCCTCAGATACGCTGAAATCCTTATCCCACTCTATTAAGCCATTCTTATGAATCTGATAAATGGTATCACCCGAGAAAACAAGATTCACATCCAGCGTACAATCTTTAGAAGATAAAGGTGTTAAGAAGGAAGCACCATCAAAACCAAGAAACTCCGTAGAATAACCAAAAACCCTAACAGGCAAGCTTGCAGAAGCATTTACGCTAACGCCATTTTCATCCGCTGCAAATTTACCGCTAAAGCTTACACTCGCCCCAAAATATTTGCTATCAAAGCCCTTGTGGAAGCTCTTTTCCCACAATATTGAATTAGCGTCCTTACCCCTGGCATCAACACATGCGAATCCTTTAAATATGGAAACGTTTTTCTTGATAATGTTATTATCTACGCCTGGTAAATTATAAGGTTCCTCATGTTCCTCTATAGCACCATCCGAGTTCACTTTAAAAATGAGAGGGAAAGTACTTTTCCCAGCCAGTTCAATGTCATTCTCTATATCATCAAGCACATCGGAAGGAATAAATGCATCGAAAGGAACGCTAACATCCTCATCCCTGTGTATAACGGGTATTATTAAGCCATAATGGTAACTTTGACTCTTCGAATCCCATAGCATTATTTCTTCCTCTCCTTTTGAGGTCTCGATGTAAGCTCTAATTGGAACGTCCTCTGCTCCTGCGCCAATGGAACTAACAATGAGCGTACCACTTATATATCCCTCTCTAACGCCATCCTCAACACAAACGTTATACTGATGCTCATACAACGACACATAATCACTATCAAGATAAAGCTTTTTTGCTACAAGATCTGGTGTGTTAACATATTGAGTCCCAACGTTGACCATATCGGATGTCCAAGCTACATTATCGGATCTATCTGACTCCGAAAACCTTTTTAAGGGATCTACGCAAGCCATAATATAGTATCTTCCAGGAGATATACCACTATCCCACATAACTCCTGAAAGAAGAACGGTATAAGTATCGCTTCCTGCGCTAACATGCGGGATTACATACCCTCCAAGGGGATATGTATCCTCTTCAACTATGTCTTCTTCACCCGTTTTCTTTGTAAGATAAAAGCTTATCGCTACGTTTTCTGCATCCCTCTCAGCGGTCAAGGTGAAGCAAATCTGAAAAGGGTAATTTACCTCTATGGTATTGCTTACCATAGACAGGTCAGAAAGCGAAAACTCATTTAAGGAAGCTTCCCTCGAGGAAGTCCCACAGCCGGCTAACAAGGTCCCCAACACCAGAAAAAGCACCAGCGGGAGGCATGCTCCCTTTCTGAAGGACATCTCTCCTCGCCTCCATTTTAAACATTTACTCTATTCCACATAAATCTCTATCCTGTCTCCATCCTTTATAGGAGTTGTAAAGCCTGCCTCAACTCCATTAACCTTCATCTTTATATATCCTTTCTTCTCCCTCAATATCTCCTCAACGGGAAAGACCTTAAAGATATGTGAAAGTATAGGGGTATCAGCAAATCCCCTTCTGACCTCTATTTTCGCACCGTTATATATATCATCTTCAGGAGAAGCAATTCTTCCATCGATCATAACCGCCGTTTCCTCCCAGCTAACCTCAACGGGCTTTCCATTAACGAAAACCCTGATCTTCCTCTCAGCTAAGTCGGGAACGAGATCCTTAACCTTATAACTGATGCTTTCGAGGTCAAGCAGGTCTATCCTATCGCCATCCCTGACTGGGGCATCAAACGAGGCTTCATTACCATTAAGCATAACCCTACCTTTCCATAGCGGAAGTAGCTTCTTTTCCCCGTTCAAGGTGATCTCCATCTCATAAGGAGCAGGCAGAACACCCGCCTTCTTCAGAGCCTCCTTAACGTTAGAAACCTGAACTATCTCTATTCTCGCTCTATCGTAAAGCGGTGCTTTAAGTGGCATTTTCCTGCCATCTACATAGACATCTGGGAAAAACTCGTACATTTTTCCGTTTATAAACAATCTGAGAGGGGAAAGAGCACCAACGACATCCTTAAGGAGTGCAAATGCCGGCTTCCCAGGACGCGCTCTTCTCACCCTTATTCTGTCTCCACTCTTAATAGGCGAATCAAGACCTGCCTCTTCACCGTTTACCCAGATCCTCGCTGGCTCTCCAAGCTCGCCTCTTATTATCCTTAATCTTCCATTTATCTCAACGGTGAGAGACATACCGGGACGAGGCTTAAGCTCATCCGGAGAAATACCCATCGGAATCAGAGCATCTAAAACCCTAAGCTCACCAGTTAGAGAAACAAGCCTTATCATCTCATCGTTTACCCAGACATCCACGAATCTAAAGCCAGCTCGCTTTCTCGCTATGACTGCTATGCCAAGAGGCGTTACCATCTCGGGCCCCTTAAGCTCACCAGTTAAATCTTCTATACCTTTTAGAACCTCTGCTCCTCTTACCCTGACCCTTGAAGGATCAATTCCCAAACGCTCTGCTATCTTAACATCAAAGAGGGGAATCTGACTCCCTCCGCCTATACATATCACCGCCTGCGGAGGAGCAGAGTTTAGCTCGAGTATCTTTTCTGAAAGAAGGTTAGCGTGCCTTTCCACTTCAGGTTCCAGAAAGGATATTATCTCATCTTTATTTAGCTTATAATGGTTCCCGAGTATGTCCTCAAATTCAATAACAGACAGCTCATCTCGCAGTGATCTCTTTATCCTCTCAGCCACATTAAAGTCAAGAAGATACTTCTCGCAAAGCTTTTCCGTTATCTCATCTCCAGCAACGGGAACCATTCCATAAGCAACAACCGTTCCTTCCCTCGTTATAGCTATGTCCATCGTTCCTGCACCCACATCCACAAGTGCCAAGTTCAATCTTCTCATATCTTGAGGAACCACAACCTCTATAGCCGCTATAGGTTCAAGAGTTATACTCGAAACCTTAAGCTCAGCTCTTCTTAGAACGGAAAGCATGCTATCCAGAACCACTCTTGGCAGAAAGGTAGCGAGAACCTCAACCCCCATCTTCTTGCCTCTCTGACCCACAAGATTTCTTATAGGATCTCCCTCAAGCGTATATTTAACGACGCTGTATCCCACACAGTGAAACTCCTCGCCGGCCTCAGAAGATCCCCTCAACCTTTTAAGGGCGTTCTGCAATGCCTGGAGCTCAAGCTCTCTGACCATCTCTTCTGTTATATCCTGAGCGAGATCTATAGGAACCTCAGCAGTTCCCCTCATCGTTCTCAATGCCCTTCCTGCAACGGCAACGCTTACCTCAGAAAGCCTGCGCTTAAGTTGCTTCTCAAGTGCCTCCTTAACCCGAGAAACCACCTTAGAAACCTGCTCAACATCGTGTATCTGTCCATCAAGCATAGATCTCGTTCTATGCTCTTCGAGAACGAGATGTCTCACCCTAAGGATCTCCTCCCCAGGCTCTGCTATAAGCCCAACCACGTTTCTCGTACCTATATCGAGAGCAAAGATCTCGCTTTTAACTTTTTTTCTTGCCATGCGTTCAACACCTCAATCTCTCTCAAAGTAAACCATGGTAACTCCCTGTCCTCCCTCTATCTCATCTCCAAACCTGAACTCCTTCACATAGGGAATCTCCCTAAGAAGGTCCCATACCATTCTGCGAAGAATTCCTTCCCCTTTACCATGAACTATCTTAACGTATGGATATCCCTTCAAGAAAGCTCTATCGAGAAACCTTAAAACATCTTCTCGGGCTTCCTCAACGCTTTTCTTTCTTATAGAAAGCTCAAATGGAACGTCTTCCACTTCAAAGCTTATTTCCTCCCTTTCTGGCTCATCCAGCTCATTCTGAGTTATCCCCTCTCCACTGACCTCATCCTTTGAGAGAAATACCCTGAAGAACCCTATTCTCAAGACGACTTCCTCATCTTCAGGGAAGATTTCCTCAACCTCTCCCCACTTTCCAAACTTCGGAACATATACTCTGTCCCCGATTTTAAGGAACTTAACGCTCCTTAAGGGTTCAAAGGTAATGGGCTTATCTTCATCCAGCTCCTTAGAAAGCTTTCTGAGCTTCCCTTTCGCTTCAGCGTAGCTCCTTACACTGGCTTTCGCATCTTTAAGTATCTTTTTAAGCTCTTTTTCCGCTTCTTTGAGCATCCTGTTAGCCTTAAGCTTCGCGGAAGAAAGAATCTTTTCCTCCTTTTCCCTTATCCTCTCAAGCTTTCTTTGATACTTGTCCTTAGCTTCCTCAGCTTTTTTCAGTTCTTCCTTAAGCTTCTTCTCAAGTATGGCGTAACTTGAGCGCTTCGTATGAAGCTCCCTTATAACTTTTTCCACTCTCTCATCCTGAGACGATATGAGTCTGCTTGCTTCTTTTAATACTTCCTCGAGCATACCGAGTCTCTTCGCTATAGCGAGAGCATTGCTTGCTCCAGGAATGCCTATGAAGAGCCTGTACGTGGGCCTAAGCGTCTCTATATCGAACTCCACTGACGCGTTCTCTATATCCCTCTCCCTTATAGCATAATATTTCAGCGCAGGGTAGTGAGTCGTAACTATGGCCTTGGCTCTCTTTTCCCTTATGTACTTTAAAATAGCCATAGCAAGTGCTGCTCCTTCCTGCGGATCCGTCCCCGCACCAAGCTCATCAAGTAGAAGCAAGGAACGAGAGCTTATACGTGGGAGAATCTTAGCTATAGGCTCTATATGAGAGGAAAACGTCGATAGATTCTGCACTATGCTCTGCTCATCTCCTATATCTGCAAACAGCACATCGAACTCGCCTACTATCGCTTCCTGTGCGGGAATGGGAAACCCACACCAGGAAGCCAAGACCATCAAGCCTGCCGTTTTTAAAGCTACCGTCTTACCACCCGTGTTTGGGCCTGTTATAACAAGAATACTGAACTTCTTACCAACCTCTATGCTTATAGGCACTGCTTCCCTACCAAGCAAAGGATGTCTCACTTCCACAAGCTTAAGAAAAGGCTTTTCCTCCAACTTAGGTACTATACATTTTTCATCTATCATAAAAAGAGCACGAGCACAGAGATCGTCCAATTGAGCAACTATATTGAGGTTTCTCATAAGCTCCCTCGAGGCATTCATCGTTATCTCCCCGAGACGGTACAAAATTCTATTTATTTCGTTCTCCTCTTCAGACCTTAGTTCCCTCAACTTATTTTGAAGCTCGAGAGTAGAAAGCGGTTCCATAAAAACGGTCATACCGCTTCCCGAAAGATCATGAACAATTCCCGGAAAGGATCCCTTTTTATCCCGCCTGACGGGAATAACATATCTCCCTTCCCTAAGAGTATATATCGGTTCCTGAATTACATCGGAGAAATCAGGAGAATATATTATTTTAGAAAGCTCACCCTTTATTCTCTCCTCAAGAGCTTTTATCCGCCTTCTCAAAGAAGAAAGGAGGGGAGAAGCTCCGGAATCCACCTCTCCCCTATCATTTATAGCGCTTGATATCGATGAAGAAAGCCCTCTTAAAGGCTCAATATCCTTCGCAAGAGAGTAGAGCGAAGGATATTCCCCTCTAAGCGAGTGAAAATAATCCCTCAGCTTCTCCACGCTTTTACAGAAATCCCTTATTTTAAGAAGCTCCTCGGGAAAGAGCTTCAGAGATGTTTTAAGGTTCTCTAAAAGCGGGGTTATATCCTCAAGAGCCCCCGTAAAGGGAGGAAACTCTCCAGATGAAAGAAGTCGATGAAACTCTTCAAGCAGGATGAGCTCTCTCTTGAGCTTATCCTTATCCAGAGTGGTTTTAGCGAGTATTCTCCTTCTGCCCATGCTTGTAAGAGCCTTTTTCGACACCAGCTCCTTAAACGCCTCAAATTCAAGAAGTCTCCTTGTCCTCTTATCTACATCCATTTTAATTCACCTATCACCCTCCTTACATAAGGAAAAGCATATTTTTTGAAAATCCCATAAAATAGCGAGCTTTCCCTAAGAGTTTTCAATAAGGTAACCTCGGGAAGCACAGAAATTACGAAAAAGAGCGCGCTTAAGATAACGAGCGCTTCCGCAACCCCGAAGAGGGCTCCCCCCCATTTATCGAGCCAACCCAGCCAAACTGCCTTAAGAATCTTATGGAGCAAAACCCCCAAAAGAGAGAAAAAAACAAGCACGAGGAAGAATATCAGAGCAAAAGATATTAAGGAAGAAAACGAAGCAATGGAGGGAAACCTCAACCGCAATCCTCCCGCTAAACTGGGGTAATATTTAAAAGCAATTCCTAAACCAACTATTAACCCCACCAGGGAGGTTAGCTCTCTCGATATGCCTCTAAACCACCCTCGCACGAAGAGAAACAGTATAAGGGCTAATGCAAAGATATCTAAAAAACCAACATTTATTCCTTCATGAGGCACTCCTCCACCCTCTTCCCGATTTTAAGAAGGTTTCTCCTCAAATCGACAAGTCTTTCAGCAAGATTCAGCGAAAGCATTATAAGCTTCTCGCGAGAGTCAAGATGGGGGAACGTTTCTTCTATATCCCTTAGCGTATCACTCACCATAGATGCAAGCTCTTTGAGCTTGTCCTCAGGCTCATCTCCTTTTATCCAGTACGTTTCCCCCAAGATAACGAGCTTAACCTTAGCCATTACTCGCCTTCCTTATTAACAACATCAACAAGCTTGGCAAAAATTCTCCTTATTCTGTCTTCCATGTCGCGCTTTTCCCTTAAGAACTGCTCTCTCTGCTTCTCTATTTCTTCAATTTCTTTTAATCTCTCATTCGCCTTTGAGAGCTCTTCTCTGAGTTTGCTATTCTCCTCCCTTAATTTCCCCACAAGGGAAATTAAGGCATCTACCTTCTCCTCAAGGGCTTTCAGCTCTTCCATCAACTCCGGAATCCCCTCCTTATCTGACCTCGAAGCCGGCCTGGCGAAGGCTCTCCCTTACCTTAGAGTGAACGACATCTACTTCCTCATCCTTAAGAGTCCTGTCCCTAAGCCTATAAATTACAGAGAAAGCCAAACTTCTATATCCCTGTGGAATCTGCGGTCCCTGATAGAAATCAAATACCCTTACCTCCTCAACCATCTCTCCACCCGTCTGACGTATTATCCTCTCTACCTCCGCAGCTTTTCCTTCTAAGGGTACGATCACGGATACATCTCTTCTCACCGCAGGGAACTTAGGTAATCCCTTATACCTTATCTCTCTTGAAACGAGCGATAAAAGAAGGTCAAAATCGAGCTCTGCTATATATACTGCTTCCTCAATATCATGCTCTATTCTTATCTTCGGGCTCAGCTCTCCAATCCACCCGATTGCCTTACCACCTATAGATATAGAGGAAGAGTTATAGCGAGACAGAAAGGGAAGATCCTCCTTAAGTTCTTCAAAGGTATAGCCTTCAATCTTAAGAGCATCGAAAAGATTCTCAACTGCTCCCTTAAGGTTTAGAAAATCCCTGGGAATTTTACAGCCGGTTATCAGCTCTTTATCTACCCCACCAAGCATTATAAACCCTATTCTCGTTTTCTCCGTGGGCAAGCCCTCGGGAGTAAGGTCGGTGATGAAAATCCTGCCTATTTCAAAGAGAGACATCTCTCTCAGTCCTCGCCTGTAGTTCGTGAGAAGAACGCTAAATAAACCGGGAAGCATGAAGGTCCTCATAACGGACTGATTTTCCCTCAACGGATTTTTTAATTTAACGACTTTTCTCAAGCGATGTCCCTCAGGCAGAAGAAGAGCATCGAAGATAGAGGGATCTATAAAGCTATAGGTTATTACCTCAGTAAGACCACTTCCAACGAGAATATCCCTAACCTTCCATTCGAGCTTTTGAGCCTCACTCATGCCACCTACCTGAGTTTCTCCCCAAGGCATTCTCGCCGGAATTTTTACATACCCGTATATCCTCGCCACTTCTTCTATAAGATCTATCTCTCTTTGAATATCTCCTCTATAAGTCGGAATCTCCACCTCGAGAAGATCCTCTCTATATCTCGAGGCAAAGCCAAGCGAGGAAAGAATGGTTATTATTTCTTCATTTCTTAGCTGAGTGCCCAGTATCTTATTGACTCTCCCAGGCCGAAGCATCACATACCACGACCTAAATGTCTCCTTAGAAAGATCAAAGTAACCCCGTGCCACCTTACCAGATGCTATTTTTGAAATGAGATAGGCAGCCCTATCGGCTGAAAAGAGGGTATTTCCCGGGTCAACCCTTCTTTCAAATCTATATGAGGCCTCCGTAGATACTCCAAGATAACGTGCCGTCATTCTCACAGAAGATGGATTAAAGAAAGCCGATTCAAGGAAAACGTTTTTGGTTCCGCTCCATATCTCAGTTTCCTCACCCCCGATAACACCAGCTATAGCTATAGGCCTTTCCACATCGGCAATTAGGAGATTCTCGGGTGTAAACCTCCTTTCCACCCCGTCTATACAGATCAGCTTTTCACCCTCAAGCGCTTTCCTTATAATTATCTTTTTACCCCTTATAAGGTCGAGATCGAACGCATGAAGCGGTTGCCCCAGCTCAAGCATAACATAGTTCGTTATGTCAACAACGTTATTCACGGGCCTTAGTCCACAATGGATCAACCTTCTCTTGAGCCACAGTGGGCTTTCCCCCACCTTAACATTTTCTATAACCCTACCAACATATCTCGGACAAAGCTCATAATCCTGTACCTCTACGCTAACGAGGTCCCTTATGTCTTCTCCTTCCTCCTCAAGATCGAACTTAGGAAGAAGATTCGCCGGTCCCATGCCCTTTATAGCAGCAACTTCTCTTGCCACACCAAGCATGCTCAGGCAATCTCCTCTATTAGGAGTTATACTTATATCTAAAATCACATCATCCAGCTCATACAGTTTAACGAAATCTTCCCCCTCAGATACGCTCTCTGGAAGCCTTATAAATCCCCCTTCCTCTCCTATACCAAGTCTTTCTTCCGAAGGGAGGATAGCGTTAAAGCTACTTCCAGCGATCGAGTATTCTCTGACCATGCCTCCCCCGGGAATAGAAGATCCTGCAGGAGCAATCACTACCATTTCTCCAGTTTGTGGAGGAGTCTCTCCATCATAGAAAGCAAAATAAATCTTATCACCTACCGAAAGATGCACACTATACCCCGATTCAAAGCGCTCCGTTTTCCTCACCCTCGCAGCTACCAGCCCGCTGATACCAGGATTAAGCCTTTCAACTTCCTCGACCTCGAGACCAACCATGAGAAGCTTATCAGCGAGCGCTTCAGGTGAAAATCCAACATCTATGAACTCATTAAGCCACTTAAAGGAAAGCCTCATTCCTACCCCTCCCTAAAACTGCCTTAGAAAGCGCAGATCGTTTTCGAAAAAGAGCCTCAAGTCATCTATACCATACTTAAGCATCGTTATCCTTTCAACGCCAAGCCCAAAGGCAAAACCTACATACTTGCCACTATCATAGCCCACAGCTTTAAAAACCTCGGGATGAACCATTCCCGCGCCAAGTATTTCAAGCCATCCCGTTCCTTTACAGACAGAACACCCTTCCCCTCCACATCTAACGCACTCAACATCAACCTCCAAGCTCGGTTCCGTAAATGGAAAATAGCTGGGTCTGAAACGCGTTCTCCTCTTCCCTCCAAATATTCTATTAGCAAACTCAGATAAAACTCCCTTAAGATCAGCAAGCTTAACATCTTCGTCGACGAGCAAGCCCTCAACCTGATGAAACATGGGAGAGTGGGTGGGATCCAAATCCCTTCTATAGACCTTGCCGGCAGAAATAACTCTCAAAGGGGGCTTCTTTTCCTTCATTACCCTTATTTGAACCGGAGAAGTATGGGTTCTAAGAAGCGCTCCTTCCGTGATGTAGAAAGTATCATGCATGTCCCTCGCAGGATGATCCTTGGGTATATTGAGAGCCTCAAAGTTATAATAATCGAGCTCTACTTCCGGTCCTTCCTCGAGAGAAAACCCCATAGATGAAAAAATTTCTATTATCTCTCTTAAAACTATGTTTAAAGGATGGATATTTCCTATCCTAATGCGCCTGCCAGGAAGAGTAAAGTCAATCCTTCCCTCAAGCTCCCTTCTATGAGCCTCTGCTGCACGTATTTCCTTCTCCTTCTCCCTTATCCTCTCCTCTATCCACCCCTTAAGCTCGTTAAGAAGTCTCCCCTCTTCTTTCCTCCTTTCCGGAGGCAAACCTTTAAGATTTTTAAATAGAAAGCTTATTTTCCCCTTCCTGCCTATATATCTGGATTTTACCTCATACAGAGCGGGGAGGGTTGAAACCTCCCCTATATCTCTTACAAAGCTTTCCCTTATCTCATCTATGTTCATTATCTTATCTGTATTCATTAACGGGCTTCCTCCCTCCAAAAAGCAAAGATCAGCCCGCCAGTCCAAGGCTTTCTTTAGCAACATCGACCAGCTTCACGAAGGAGTCCCTATCATAAATTGCCATCTCAGCGAGCATCTTACGATTTATAGCCACGCCAGCTTTTTTCAAACCATTTATAAACCGACTATAGGTCAACCCCTCCTCTCTTGCAGCAGCATTTATCCTCGCTATCCAGAGCCTCCTAAACTCCCTCTTCCTCGCCTTTCTATCCCTATAGGAATAGCTAAGAGCTTTCAGCATAGCCTCGTTAGCTCTCCTAAAAACGTTTTTCTTCTGACCATAGTAACCCTTGGTAAGTTTAAATAGCTTCTTTCTCCTTCCTTTTCCAGAGCTTGCGTTTTTAACCCTCATATCTCTCACCCCTTTTCCTCATCGCGATTTAAGCATAGGGCAGCATTTCCTTAACATTGTAAGCATCGCTTCCCCCTAAGAAGGCATCTCTCCTCAATTGTCTCTTCCTCTTAGGGCTCTTTCTTCTTAAGAGATGACTTCTTCCCGTTTTCATGTACTTAACCTTACCCGTAGCGGTTATCTTAAATCTCTTTGCCACGCTTTTACGAGTTTTCATCATGGCTTCATCCCTCCTCTATTTTGGAGCAAGCATAAGACTCATAGACCACCCCTCTGCCTTTGGACCCCATTCAAGTCTACCAATATCCTTGGTTTCCTCAACAACCCTGTTTAGGATTTCCCTACCGTTATCGGCATAACTTAACTCCCTTCCTCTGAAAAACATCGTAACCTTAACTTTACATCCGTCTTGAAGAAACTCTCTGATGCTCTTAAGCTTAAACCTGTAATCGTGCTCTTCTATCTTTGGCCTCATCCTTATCTCCTTAACAACAGCTCCCTTAGTTTTACTCTTAGTCTGCTTCATTTTTTTCTTCATCTCATAGCGATACTTTCCATAATCCATAAGTTTACAAACTGGAGGATTTGCCTCAGGAGCTACCTCAACGAGATCAAGCTGTTTCTCGGAAGCGATCCGAAGAGCCTCTTGGATATTACATATACCTATCTGCTTGCCATCCTCGTCGATAAGTCTAACCTTCCTCGCCCTGATCTGCTCGTTGATCCGATGTTCCTTAATAACATATCACCTCCGATTCTTTTCTCAAGCAAGATATTTTAAAAAGGGCAGATAGAATACACCTATCTGCCCTTTTTAGCCACGAAAAACGATCTTTTTCTCGCTTTAATAAGGACCCTGCAAGCTCCCTCGCCGCAGGGTGAGAGGCAGATAGATGCCCCTTCTTACTGAAGAAAGAATCAATTGAAGTATATCATGAAAAAGCTTATAAGTAAAGAAGTTTCTCCCAAACCCTTTTAAAATCTTCGGGGAGAGGAGCACGTATCTTAAGAAGCTTTCCGCTCAAAGGGTGTTTAAAAGAAAGCTCTTCGCAATGAAGCATACATCTGGGAACCTTACGAATGGCTTCCTCCCAAATTCTTCCTTTTCTGTAAAGTTTCTCACCAACTACTGGATGTCCCACCATCGAGAGATGAATCCTTATCTGGTGCTTTCTACCCGTTGTTATCCTTGCCTGAAGCAATGTTGCGATATTACCACGCTTAAGAACCCTAAAAAAGGAGTGCGCTTCTTTTCCCCCCACGCGAAAGCTTACCTCAAAGGCTTCTCTATCCACTCTCCCCTCCACTATAACTATATAAAGTTTGCCAATTTCCTTTTTCTTAAACAGCTCCTTAAACTTATTAAAAACACCATCTCCCTTAGCAAAGAGGACAGCTCCAGTTGTTTCTAAGTCCAACCTATGGATGGCCCTAACCTTATATCCATCCCTTCTTAATGTGCTTTCCAAGCTTTTGGGGGATTCATTTGTCGGCATAAAGGGGGGTTTGCTAATCGCAACTATATATTCATCCTCGTAAAGGATATCATAAGTGTAATCAGGCTCATAGATAATAGCCTCAACTCGATCTCCATCACTTAAGGGAAAGTTAGCCTTAGAAACCCTTTCCTCATTTACGAAAACCCAACCTCTATCGATAAGCCTTTTAGCCATTCTTCGCGATATAGAAAGTTCCCTTGCGAGAAACTCGCGAAGTGTGATAAGTCTATCTTTGCATTGAAAGCTCAAAAAGTCACTTAAAGTTTTTCTTTCTTTCCTCAAGCAGTCTCATAAACTCCTCCAAAGTAAAGCTTCCCAGATCTCCTTCCCTTCTTTCTCTCACGGAAAGCTTTCTCTCATTAACCTCCTTATCTCCAACTATTACCATATAGGGCACCTTCTCGAGCTGAGCTCCTCTTATCTTGTAACCAAGTTTCTCATTCCTATCGTCAAGTTCAACCCTGTACCCCGCATCAAGAAGCTTTTTATAAACTTCCCGCGCATAAGGAATGTGAGCCTCTCCTATCGTTAACACCTTTATTTGAAGTGGGGCGAGCCACAGAGGAAAGGCACCAGCATAGTGCTCTATGAGAATACCAAAAAACCTTTCTAAGCTACCATATATTACCCTGTGAAGCATTACGGGCCTGTGCCTCTCTCCATCAGGTCCGATATAGGTTATATCGAATTTCTCCGGCATGAGAAAATCAAGCTGTATGGTACCACACTGCCATGTCCTACCTATGCAATCTTTAAGGTGAAAGTCTATCTTAGGGCCATAAAAAGCTCCCTCACCCTTCTTAATCTCATAAGGGATAGACAGGTCATCAAGCGTATCCTTAAGAGCGCTTGTTGCCTTCTCCCATATCTCATCCGATCCCATGGCTTTCTCTGGTTTCGTACTAAGCTCAACTGAATAATCGAAACCGAATATATCCCTGTAAAAGTGATCTGCAAGCCTTATTATGCCCTCTATCTCACTCTTTATCTGTTCGGGTGTACAGAAGATATGTGCATCATCCTGCGTAAAAGCTCTAACCCTCATGAGTCCATGCAGAACGCCAGATCTCTCATGTCTATGGACTATGCCCAGCTCAGCAAGGCGCAAAGGTAGATCTCTGTAGCTCTTTATGCCTTCTTTAAATACGAGTATCGCACCAGGGCAGTTCATCGGCTTTATAGCGTAATCCACCTCATCTATCTTAGTGAAATACATGTTTTCCTTATAGTGATCCCAATGCCCTGAGCGCTCCCAAAGCTCTCTATTAAGTACAAGAGGTGTTCTTATCTCCAAATACCCCGCTTTCCTGTGCTCCCTTCTCCAAAAATCTATAAGCTCATTTAAGACAACCATTCCCTTAGGATGGAAGAAGGGAAATCCCGGACCCTCGGGATGAAGGCTGAACAGATCAAGCTCCCTACCAAGAAGTCTGTGATCCCTCTTCTTCGCCTCTTCCAGCCTTCTTAAATGTTCTTCAAGCATCTCCTTAGCTGGAAATGCAGTTCCATATATTCTTTGAAGCATGGGATTCCTCTCGTCCCCTCTCCAGTAAGCCCCCGCAACGCTCAAGAGCTTAAAGTACTTTATGAGCCCGGTTGATGGAACGTGAGGTCCCGCACACAGATCTATGAACTCCCCCTGCCTATAGAAGCTGATCCTTTCATCAGGTATATCCTTAAGAAGCTCAAGCTTATAAGGTTCATCTTTAAGAATCTCCTCAGCCTCATCTCTTGTCTTAAACTCCCTTATTACAGGATAATCCTCCTCGACTATCTTCTTCATTTCCTCCTCAATTCTCTCAAGATCCTGCGGAGAAAAACCATCGGGATAATCGAAATCATAGTAGAAGCCTTTCTCTATCGCAGGTCCTATTCCCAGCTTAACCTGAGGGAAAAGGCGCTTTACCGCCTGCGCCATAATATGAGAGGCAGTATGCCAAAAAGCCCTTTGAGCCTCAGGGTGAGAGAAATCAAGAAAGTTAACCTCACAATCCTCGTCTACCTCAAAGGTGAGCTCCACAACCTTTCCGTTAACTTCCGCCATAAGAGCCTCCTTAAACCCAAGCAAGACCGCTATATCAAGGAGCTTAGCTCCCTTATCTACACTTATAATCTTCTCTCCAACCTTAACGTTCGGCATACTCATCAGCTCCTTTTAAAATTTAGGTTAGTTAGCTCCTCGAGAGTCAGGGAACGCGTGTGCCTCGTGTGGGACCAGCTCCTGACTCTCACGCTCAAGAGAGCCTGAACTACAACGGGGATCCAAGTTAAACTCCATACCACCAGATAGAAAAGATAAGGAAAAAGCCTTAAAGGGACCTTTTCCTGAATTAAAGCTACAAGTGGATAAAGCCATACCCAAACAGAAATGGAAACCCAAAGCCAAAACGGTAAAAAACCACCTGTGTGAATTCCCCCCATGCCCACATCTGCAAAGGAGGAGAGAAGAAGAAAGAATATTATAGCCCCCCCCAAGAGTATTCTTAAGGGTGATATCGCATAAAAGAACATATCCAGCATATGAAGCTTTCCCTCCAGAATCGCTTTTTTAAGAAGGGCAAAGCCATACCTGAGCGCAACATCCCAATGCCCTCTCATCCACCTCAATCTCTGATACCAAGATTCCCTAAACGTTAAGGGTTTCTCATCGTATACCTTGGCGTCATGTATCCAGCCCACCTTTACCCCCTTAAGGTTAAGCTTAACAGTTAGCTCAAGATCTTCAGTTAGTGAGGTTAAACCAAGAGCATACCTTTCCAGGAGATCACGCGTTAGGGAAAACCCCGTTCCACCGAGGACAGCGGAGAAACCGAGCCTCCACCTCGCGAACTGAAAAACTCTGTTGGATATCCAGTATCCAAGCGCATAAGCCTTAGTTACCCAGCTATCGAGCGGATTCTTTGTATCAAGATAACACTGGACTACCTTTTCCCCTGAAAGAAGCCTTTCATTAACTCTCCTAAGAAAGTTAAGAGATACCAGGTTATCAGCATCGAAAACACAAACCGCATCGAAGTCCTCTTCCTCAAGAAGCCGCTTGAAAGCCCAATCAAGCGCATACTGCTTGCCCTTTTTTAAAGGATCATATCTCCTCCACACAATTGCTCCGCTTTTAAGGGCAACTTCAGCCGTATCGTCGGTGCAGTTATCAGCTATAACTATAATCTTATAAAAATCACTTGGATAATCCAACCTTTTCAGGTTCTCTATAAGTCTATCTATCACATCTCGCTCATTATGAGCAGGAATCAAAATAGTGAATCTTAAAAAACGCTCTTCCCGCGCCTTTTTTTCCCTACGCCACGGAAGCAGCCCCACCGTATATACGAAAACATAATATCCGCCCAGAAGAGCTACCACGAACTGGACGAACAGCGTAAGATAAAACCAGATTTCTCCCCCGCTCATCTTTCCTCCAGCATTTCTAAAGCCCTTTTAGCCCTCCCAATAGCCTCCTCTATACCGATGAGCTCTATAAAGTGATAAAGCTCTGGCCCGGATCTCCTTCCCGTCAGAGCAACCCTTAGCGGAAAGAGAACTTTGCCGGTTTTAAGCCCAAGGCTTTTAACAAGGCTCCTTAGAAGTTCCCAAACCTCGGTAGCTCCCAACTCTCTTTCAGCATATGGGGAAAAAAGCTCAATAAAGCTCCTGAGAATATTGGGAACCTCTTCCTTCCTAAGGTTCTTCATCAACTCATCCTTGGGAGAAAGTGAATACCTAATCAGAGGAATTGCTTCCTCAACCATTTCCCTCAAGGTAGAGGTATGCTCCCTGTAAACCGAAACTACCCTCTTAAGCCAAACATCATCATCAGGAAAGCCTGCCCTCTGGAAAAAGGGCTTAGCATACGAAAAGATCCTTTCGAGCGGGAGCTTTCTCATGTAGTAGCCATTCATCCAGCGAAGCTTTCCCGCGTCGA
Organism: Synergistota bacterium; assembly: GCA_021159885.1. Taxonomy (NCBI): domain Bacteria; kingdom Thermotogati; phylum Synergistota; species Synergistota bacterium. The sequence continues at coordinate 29,239 of JAGHDO010000067.1, forward strand.
AAACGGCAGGGCTCTTAGAAAGCCTATCAAGAGAAAAAGCCTCTATCATTTCCTCCATGGAAAATATTTCTCTCTCATCTGGAGATGACCAACCAAGAAGCAGAAGATAATTATCAAGTGCCTCTGGAAGATAACCATCTTCTCTGTATTTTCCAACTGAAACTGCTCCATGCCGCTTACTCAGCTTTTTTCTATCAGGTCCCAGTATCATAGACACGTGAACAAACTGCGGAGGATCCCATTCAAAAGCTCTATATATCAAAAGCTGCTTTGGAGTATTAGCTATATGCTCATCAGCCCTTATAACGTGAGTTATATTCATATAGTGATCATCGATAACCACCGCGAAATTATAGGTAGGAACACCGTCTGATCTCATTATCACGAAATCGCCTATTTCTGATAGCTTAAACCTCAGCTCCCCCTTTACCAGATCGCAGAAGCTTATCTCACTTTCGTCCGGAACTTTGAACCGCAACACTGGAACCCTACCCTCGGCCTCAAGTTTTCTTCTTTCACTCTCGGAAAGGTTTCTACATCTGCCATCGTATCTTGGCGTCATTCCCCTCCTCAGCATATCCTCCCTCATCTTCTCTATTTCCTCCTCCGTGCAATAGCATGGGTAAGCGAGCCCTTTCTCAAGCAATTCCTCCGCATGCTTTCTATATATGTCCAGTCTATCGGTCTGTCTGTAAGGCCCTTCATCCCAGAGCAACCCAAGCCATTTCAGATCCTCCATAATAGCCCTTTCTGCCTCGACAGTTGATCTTTCCCTATCAGTGTCCTCTATCCTGAGAATAAAGCTCCCTTTCATCTTCTTAGCAAATAGATAGTTAAATAACGCCGTTCTTGCTCCGCCAACGTGGAGATATCCTGTGGGGCTGGGAGCAAATCTAACTCTAACGCTCAAAAGCCTTCACCTCTTCCCTCCAAATCTATCATCCCACTGGATTACTTCAACCTTTACCTTGATCACGCCTTTCTTGACCATATTAAGAAGCTCAGCAGCGAGCTTAGAGAGATCCACTATCCTTCCCTTAACGTAAGGACCCCTGTCTATTATCCTAACTATAACCCACTTACCGGTTTTTAAGTCCGTAACCTTAACGAGCGAGTCGAAGGGCAGCGTTTTTGACGCCGCAACGAGCTTCCTATCCCAGAAGAGCTCTCCACTTGCGGTTCGCCTCATATTCCAGCGTCTTCCACCATACCATGAAGCATAACCTACCATTATCCTCGGGTGAGAGAGTCTTCGAGACCATAGTCTGTAAGCCTGAAGACGAGACATCCCATAACAAAGGTTATTCAACCACTTGGCAGCAAGGTAAAATGGCGTTGTTTTATTCCTCTCTGCGTCTTGCGCCGTAATCTTGAAGATATTAATTCCATCATATCGGATTAAATAGCCTCCATCCCTCGCCTTAACCGCCTCGAACTTTCTGAAAAGTATCCCTCTCTTCCAGAGGGAATTTATCTTACAAGCGAAATCGTTCGCTCTCCTCTCAGCATCATCTCCCTTAAGTCTCATAACGAGATAGCCCGAAAACCTGACCTCAACTAAGTCTCCCTTTTTCTCGTACCAGCAAGGAAACGAAAGAGCGTAAGACGAAGCGGTGACGAGAAGCAAAAGAAACAAAACTAAGGTGAGAAACACGGTCCTCTTACCCATTGCTCTTCACCACCTTCACGATAGTTATAGCTGAAATTCCTTCTCCCCTTCCAAGAGCTCCCAGCCCCTCAGGACTAACCGCCTTTACGCTAACCATCCCTATATCTATGCCAAGCATGGATGATATATTTTCTCTCATCGCAGATATATATTTCTTAAGACGCGGTACCTGAGCAACTACCGTTATATCAACCTGGTATGGGGAATAACCCCTATCTTTTAGCATCATGAGCACTTTCCTAAGAAAATAATCGCTTCTCATTCCTTCATACACCGGATCTCCCGGAGGGAAATAATCTCCGAGATCCCCCAGCGCTAAGGCTCCGAGCAAAGCATCGCATAGAGAATGCAGAACAACATCAGCATCCGAGTGGCCCAAAAGCCCTTCTGAATGCTCTATTTCCACCCCTCCCAAAAAAAGCTTTTTGCCTCTTACAAGAGGATGAATATCATATCCTAACCCTATTCTTCCCTCCATTTTTATCCTATCTTAACACCTTCTTTATCTTGCCGAATATCATCCTGCCCGCCGCGGTTTGAAGAACGCTCGTCACAGAAATCTCAACGGTTTTACCTATATAATACTTTCCCTCCTCAACAACTACCATCGTTCCATCATCAAGATATCCTACTCCCTGCCCCATTTCTTTACCCTCTCTTATTATCTGAATGACGAGCTCCTCACCGGGCAGAACCACAGGCTTCAGCGCATTAGCCAACTCGTTTATATTGAGCACCTTTATTCCTTCTATATTAGCAACTTTATTTAAATTGTAATCCGTGGTTATTATCTCAGCATTGAGTTTCTTAGCAAGAGATATAAGCTTCTCATCAACGTTTCTCCCCTCTACATCTCCCTCGTATATCTTGACGTTATTCCCTCCCTCACTCTGTAGCTTGGTTAAAACATCAAGGCCCCTCCTTCCCCTGTTTCTCTTCATCGGATCCGTGGAATCCGCAACATACTGGAGCTCATTGAGAACGAATTTCGGTATCAGAATCACACCCTCGAGGAAACCGCTTTTATAAATATCAAATATTCTTCCATCTATTATAACACTCGTATCTACTATCTTTGGACAAACCATCTCCCCATAAGCACTATCTCTTTTCAACCCTTTAAAGGAAAACCTATCCTTAAGCCGTGGAATAGATCCGAAAAACGATATTATCTCTTCCTTTTTAGTGAGCGCTAATCTGACACCTAAATATCCAAAGGCTATGTTAAGTATCAAGGGAAAGTAATCCCCTATTATCGGAATGGGGGTAAGAGAAACCGCTAAGAGATTGGCAATCACAAGCCCCAAGATCAACCCAAGCAAACCTATCGCTATATCGGTAGCCGGAAATTTTTGAAGATCACTTTCAACCTTGCTAACCACTCTCAAAATGGAACCTATTATGCCTGGAGAAAATATGTACATAATAAAGCCCCCGAAGACCGTAATAGCACCAACCAGGCTCATTTTACCCACCGCGGTCAACGGATGCTCTATATATTTGAGAGTATATAAGCCAACCTGATATCCTATTCCCACGCCGAGGAGAACGAAGGTTATCTGAAGGAGCTTTTCCACAAAACGCGGCTGTTTCTCACCCAACTATCACACCTCCTCTATCATCCTCCTACCCTCGAAAGCCTTCGTTAAAGTCAACGAATCCGCCATTTCTATATCCCCGCCTATGGGAATTCCAAAGGCAAGACGTGTAATCTTAACCCTAAAAGGCTTAAGAAGCTCTGCTATATAAAACATAGTAGTATCTCCCTCGACGCTCGGGTCAAGAGCTAATATAACCTCCCTCACATCCCCATTTCTAACCCTGTTTATTAACCCCTCAATATTTATATCCTCAGGGCTTCTCCCCTCAACAAACGATATAAGTCCACCCAAAACGTGATAAACTCCCTTATAACACGATGCTCTCTCTATGCTTAAAAGATCAAGAGTATCCTCTACAACACATATAACCGATCGGTCTCTCGAAGGATCAGAACATATACCACACGGATCGCTATCACTAAGAGCCCCACACACGGAACACGGTCTTAGCTTCTCACGCACCTCAACGAGAAGATCGGCTATCCTTCTAACTCTCTCAGGCTTTTCTCTAAGGAGATAAAAAACGATTCGTTGAGAGCTCTTTTCTCCCAATCCCGGAAGCTCGCTTAAAAGCGCTATAAGTTCCTTAAGAGACTTGGCTAAAACCAAGGGAGCTTCATACCTCCCAGAAGACTTCCCATCCTGCTCATCGCCAGCTCACGAGCCTTCTTTAAGGCATCGTTCGTAGCAGCAACTATAAGATCGGAAAGCATTTCAACATCCTCGGGATTAACAACCTCCGGTTCTATATGAACTTCCAGTATCTCCTGCTGACCGTTAGCCACAACCCTTACCATACCACCACCAGCGGATCCCTCAACCGTTTCCATAGCAAGTTCCTGCTGAACCTTTACGAGCCTATCCTGAAGCTGTTTAAATAATTTCCCTCCCAAGAAAAACACCCCCTTAATAGTGATAGGGCTCTTTCCTCATTATCTTAAAAGCCCTATATATTTGCTCAAAAAGTATCACTCTCGCGAGCTCATGCGTGAAAGTCAATCTCGAAAGAGACCAAACACATGAGACACGCTTCCTAACCTCCTCGGATAACCCTTTTATCCCCCCGAGAATGAAGACCGGCTCCCGTCCTTTAACAAAAAGCTCCTCGAGCTTCTGTGAAAGTCCCATAGACGTTATCATCTCTCCCCTTTCATCAAGGGCTATAAGAAAATCCCTTTCCCTTAAGGCCTTTAATATCTTCTTTCCCTCGGTCTCTGGGTCACCGCTTTCCGGAATTTCATCGATACTTATCCTACAAAGCGGTTTAAGCCTTTTTAAGTACTCATTTATAGCATCTTTATAGAAGGACTGCCTTATTTTCCCCACTGCTACTACCCTTATCCTGTAAGCCATGCTTAACCATCAACCTCTTTAACCTGCTTCTTGGAAGCCATATTTCTCTGCCACATCTCATACATCTAAGCTTAACATCTGCACCCGTTCTTATGACTTTCCACTTCCGTCCCCCGCAAGGGTGAGCCTTCCTCAGAGCGACAATACTTCCAACCCTCATCTTGGAAGATACTTAAGAGGATTCACCGCCCTGCCATCAATTCTGACCTCGAAATAAAGATGAGGCCCCGTTGACCAACCAGTAGAGCCAACGCTACCTATTATTTCCCCTTGCGCGACTCTTTGTCCCTCTCTGACGACTATATCTCTCAAATGGGCATAAACTGTAGCCATTCCCCCTCTATGAAGTATTATAATAACTTTGCCATATCCTCTTAGCCAGCCAGCATAAAGCACCTCACCGCTTGCAGCTGCCTTAACCGCAGTCCCCGTAGGAGCAGCTATATCTATCCCAGCATGGAACCTCTTCGTCTTAAATATAGGATGAATTCTATAGCCAAAGCCTGAGGTAATTCTCCCTCTTACGGGCCATACTAATCTCACCCTTCTGTATCCAAGCCTAAAGCTCCCCCCACTCACCACCCTTCTCGAAGAAGCCATCTTCTTCTCTAAGATTAGCTTTCTTATAGCTAATTCAAGCTTTCGCGAGAGCTCCTCAAATTCCGCACGAGCTCTTTGGTAAAGTTTCTTCTCCTTTTGTATTTTTTTAAGCAGAGCCTGTCTCCTCAATTTCTTCCTCCCAAGCTCTGCCATCTCTTTCTGGAGCGTTCTTTTAAGCGCAAAGAATCTCTTTAGCTTCCTCTCAAGGAGAGCCTTTTCCTTAGAGACTTTCATCTCTTTGCGTCTTATCTCATCAATGAGCGAGGCTTCATAAGAAGCTATTCTCTTAAGATAAAGGCCTCTTAAGGCAAGATCCTCCCACGAGGAAGCCTTAAGAAGAGCCTCAAGATACCCTATCCTGCCATACCTATACATAGCCTTAATTCTGCTTGAGAGAAGCGCCCTTTTCTCCTCGAGCTCCCGAAGCAATCTCGCTATAAGCTTTCTTTTTTTATCTATCTCACTTTTAAGCTTTCTTATCTTGAAATCGGTTATCTTAATCTCAAGTCTTTTTCTCTCTATCTCCTTATCAAGACGATTAATCTGAGCGAGAATGCTCTTCTCCTTCCTCGCCTTGTACTTTATCAGTTTTTCCTGATATCTAAGTTGTTTTTTTATCCTCTCGAGAAGCTTTTGCCTCTTCTCTATCTCCGCATCATAATTTATGGCAAACGAAACTGACGGAAGCAGCAGAAGAATGAATAGTAAAAAAGAAAACCACTTCTTACTCAAGTGTAACCCCTCCGAGAAACTTTTGCACCGCAAAAAGTCCACCTATCAATCCTATCAGTAAGCCAGCGATCGATATCGCCCCACATAGTTTATAAAGAACGCTTATATTGCTTATTAGTGGGACGAAGGGAAACTGCACCGAGATGAACCTGACTGCTTCTTTATAGGCAAAAAACAGCAGAGCAGACGCAAGCCCACCCCCTATCCCTCCCAAAATTACTCCTTCGAATAGAAACGGAAATCTTATAAACCATCGGGTAGCCCCAACGAGTCTCATTATCTCTATCTCTTCTCTCCTCGCGTAAACGACGAGCCTAACGGTATTGAATATAACAAGCAGGGCAGCTACACCGAGTATTAACCCCAAAGCTCCTCCTCCATACAAAAGGAATTTCTGGATAGCAAGAAGTTTTCGAGCTGCCTCTCTCCCATATATAACATCCTCAGTTTCCCTCCAGCTCTTTATAATCCTTACAACTTCTTCTATATCAGAGGCTCGTTTAACCCTTATATCGAATACATCCGGTAAAGGATTACTCTTAAGAAGCTCAAGCAGGTCACCCCTGCCAAGCTCCTTAGCTAACCTTCTTAAGCCCTCCCCACGGGATATAAACCTCGCCTCCTTAACCTCCTTCAGGGCGAGAAGACGAGCATAAACTCTTTGAACATCTGCTGGGGTAGGATTCCCTCTAAGCACGAGCTTTATTCGAAGACTCTGCGAAAGCGATCCTACGGCGAAATGCAGATTCAAACCTATCAGAGCGAAAAGCCCCATTATAAAAAGCACTATAAATATCGTCGTTATCGTGAGAAAGCTCATAAATCCATGCCGCCATAGTCCTTTAAGAGCTTCTCTGACGAAATATCCAAGCCTACGCATCATATCCCCCTTCTTTATCGTCCCTTACTACGGTCCCATCTTTAAGAGCTATAACCCTTTTTCTTAAAGCGTTTACTATATCCCTGTTATGGGTCGCAACAACGACCGTGGTTCCGCGAAGGTTCGCCTCTACTAAAAGATCTATAATGCTTTTTGCTGCTTCAAAGTCAAGATTACCCGTGGGTTCATCGGCAAGAAGTATGGGGGGATCGTTCACAAGCGCTCTTGCCATTGCCGCCCTTTGACGTTCTCCTCCAGAAAGCTGATAGGGAAGCAGATGACTTCTATGAGATAAACCAACCCTTTCGAGAACCTCTTCAACCCGTGCTTCTATTTCTGCAGGATTGCAACCTATAACCTCGAGAGCAAAAGCAATATTCTCACAAACGTTTTTATAAGGTAAAAGCTTGAAATCCTGAAATACCACCCCTATTTGCCTTCTTAAATAAGGGATCCTTCTCTCTTTCATCTTCGCGAGGTTTTCTCCCATAACGTAAACACTGCCCCGTGTCGGCTTTATCTCTCGGTATATAAGCTTAAGGAAGGTTGTCTTACCAGAACCCGTGGGACCTATCAGAAAGACGAATTCTCCCTTTTCTATATGCACGCTAACATCTCTTAAGGCTACTATTCTGTGAGGGTAAACCTTAGTCACCGCGCTAAACCTTATCAAGGAAATCTTTCACCTCTCTCGCGATACCCAAAGCATCAAGCCCCATATATTTAAGAAGATCGGAAGCGCTTCCAGAGAAGCAAAATTTATCCGGAATTCCCAATCTTTTAAGCGGGAGCGGCTTCCTCTCGGAAAGAAGCTCCGCGATCGCTCCACCAAGCCCACCTATAATGCTGTGATCTTCAGCGGTCATAACCCTTCCCGTTTTAGAAACGCTATCCAAAATGAGCTCCTCGGGTAAAGGCTTTATAGAATAGCAATCTATAACCTCCACCGAAATGCCCTCCTTTTCCAACATCTGAGACGCCAAAAGAGCCTCATGAACCAGCGGGCCCTCCGATATGAGCGTGAGATCGCTCCCTTCCTTAAGAAGCTTTCCCTCTCCAATATCGAAATTCTCTCCCCTTTCATAGAGCTCAGGTAGTGAAACCCTGGTCAAGCGAAGATAGAATGGTCCTTCCTCTTCCGCTATCTTCAACACCATAGAGTAAGTAGATTCATAGTCGCAAGTTGCAAGAACTTTGAAGTTAGGCATAACCCTCATAAGAGCTATATCTTCTATGGCATGATGTGTCGCGCCATCCTCCCCAACGGTTATCCCTCCATGAGTGGCAACGATCTTAACGTTAGCCTTAGAGTAAGCTATAGCCACCCTAACCTGGTCATAAGCTCTACAGCTTGCAAACACAGCAAACGTGCTTGCAAACACGGTCTTTCCAGATAAAGCCAAACCTGAAGCGGTAGACATCATGTTCGCCTCAGCTATCCCCATATTAAAAAACCTGTTTGGAAAGCGAGAAGCAAACTTGCTTGTCCTTGTGGAGGAAGAAAGATCAGCATCGAAAACCACTATGTCCTCTCTTTCCTCACCCAGCTTAATAAGAGCCTCACCATAAGCATCTCTAAGGCTTCTTTTAGCAACCATCTGCTATTCCTCCCCAAGCTCTCTAAGCGCAATTTCAACTTCCTCAGGTTTAGGCGCTTTTCCATGAAATGCTACATTATTCTCCATAAAAGATACCCCTTTCCCCTTAACGGTGTGGGCTATAATGATTGAGGGAGCCCCTCTAATTTCCTCGACCCTATCGAAAGCCTCGAGTATTTGGTAAAAATCATGCCCATCTACCTCAAAAACCTCCCACCCAAAAGCTCTCCACTTGGAAGCTATGGGATAGGGAGACATAACCTCATGAACCGAACCATCTATCTGCAACCCGTTATAGTCAAGTATCGCGGTGAAATTATCAAGATGATAATGAGCAGAGGACATTGCAACTTCCCAAACCATTCCTTCCTCTATTTCCCCATCGCCCAGCAGAACGAAAACCCTGTAATCTTTCCTATCAAGCTTCCCAGCTATTGCCATACCTTGAGCTATACCAAAGCCTATTCCCAAGGAACCCGTGGAAGCCTCAACGCCGGGAGTGTCAAGCCTTGAAGGATGTCCCTGGAGGCGAGATCCCACCTTTCTAAGGGTCCAGAGCTCCTCCCGGGGGAAGTACCCACAAAGCGACAAAATGGAATATAGTGCGGGAGCCGCGTGCCCTTTCGATAGAACAAACCTATCCCTCTCAGGCCAATAAGGATCCTTAGGATTATGCCTCATTCTCGCAAAATAAAGGGAAACGAGAATTTCAACCGCAGACAACGAGCCTCCAGGATGTCCCGACCCCGCAATGCCCGTCATCTTAACCACATCGCGTCTAACCTCTTTTGCTATATCCCTGAGCTTCTCTATAAGTTCGACAGACGGCTTTCTCATTCTCTTGTGCTTCCCCCTTCCAAGAGAAGATTCCAACATTCCTTAAAAACCACTCTCACCTTCTCTCTCAGGAGCTCTACTTTCTCCCTAAGCTCGTTTGATATCTCATTCCATTTTACCATGAGATCATTCGTATATCTATAGAGAAAGTCCACCCCCTTAAGATCGATACATGGCATACCAAGAGGTATACATAAGTTTTTAACCTTTGGATCATAACCTATGCCTATAAATGGAGTAGAAGTTATAGCGGAGATCACAAGCGAGTGAAGCCTCATTCCAATGACCACCTCAAACGAGGAAATGAGCTCACAAGCCTCAAGCCAGTTGTCGAGCATCACAAACGGCAAATTATATCTCCGGGAGAGCCTTAAACCCACCTCTCTTTCAACGGAGGGCTGAAATGAAACCAAGGTCAAGGGATGACCAAGCTTTAAAGCCTCCTGAATGATTTCCTCTAAATTCCATTTCCACTGCCTAAAGACAAAGCATATTCCCTTTCTTTCCTGATGAGCGTGAGAAAACTCAAGAGAAAAGGCAGGATCTGGTGTAAAGCAGAGCTTCTCCTTCGGAACGATGCTCTTCATCCCGCTATCCCTCAAGGTTATAAGAGAAGCCCTCTCCAGAGCGAGCTTAAGAAGAGCCATGTTTATCTTCCTTTTTATGGGACCTAAGCTCTGACCATAAACCCAGATCTTCGCTCCTTTAATCCAAGCGAGAAAAAGATGAGTGGCATAGAACGCTGGAGTAAAGGGACCTGTTATATCCTGAAACAACCCGCCTGGACCACTTATCAATAGATCATTCTTACGTATGGTCTTAAAGATAGCTAAAAGGTCTCCCCTCCGCATGGAGGGGAGACCGTGTTCCTCATACGTCTTTTGAGGAGAAGCCGATAAGACAATCAGATCCTCCCTTCCAACACCCACAAGTAAAAGCAGTTTCTTAAGAGCATCGAGAAGCATTTCATCCCCGAGATTCCCGAAGCCGTAATAACCTGATATAAAAACTCTCATTCTCCTCTTAATATCTCCCAAGCCCGTGGAATAAAATAGAGGAAGAAGAGCACAACCACGCTGAGAAACCAACCAAGAATGAAACCGTTAAGCGTCCTTAAAAGCGAGAACAGAACCGGCGTATGAATATGACAGAACGTATTTATAACTGAAACAGGTGCCATAGCTCCGAACATAAAAACGAGCGGTCTATACCTCCAAAGAAATCCTCTATAGCTGAGGAATATGAAGAGAGCAATTGCGGGATAACCTATCAGGAATTCTTTAAATCTCGGACGTGCATAAAGCAGACTCTCAAGAAAGCTTCTTGCTTCCCTCTCGACCAAAGCTGGCCTAAGCAACGGGAAATTTCCGCTTCTTAGAAGATATACTCCCAAAACGGCAATTAGAACCAAGAAAACGAGAAACTCCTCCTTGAGCAAAGGTTCCTTGAGGAAATCCCTTAGCTTCCTTCCTTCACTATAGAAAGCCAATAGCCCTGAAATTAAAAGCGGTAAGAGATACGCCAGCTTAACCCCCTTAAACTGAAGAAGCTTGGTCATGAAAAGCGGCTCACCCAGTACTCCTCCAATGTAAACGGCAGCGGATAGCGACGCCAAGAGTGGATAAAAGCTCAATTCGGTGAATCCCTTTACATAGGATCCAACCCTGTGCTCTAAGGAAACTTTTTTCATTCTCTTAAGAAGTAAGGACATCCCCCATACCGGGAAAACTATTGAAACCATAAAAGCGAGACATATATTTCCAAAAATAAGAGTTCTTTCAAGATAAAAGTTAACATAAATTAGCGTTATAAGAGCCAGAAACACGAGCTTGTAGTGATCGCTTAAGGGTCTCCACAGATCTATAAGGATAACCGTCAGTGAGGCTACCCCGAGTAGAATAACCAGCAGTACCGGTATTGGAATCCACCAGAATGGTAGCGGCTTCGGCACACCAAGCTTGAAACCAATACCCTTTACATCAGCTATAACGGTTGAAACGTACCGAATGTTTTCTCTTATAAGATCGCCAGGCCGATTAAGGAAAAATCTTAAATAAAGGACTCTCATACTTCTTTCCTTTACAGCTCTTAAATATCTTGAAACAGCCTTACCCTCCGTATAAGTAAGCATTTCATTAGGATCTATACTATGAACGAGGAGCAGGCGAGGAAATACCTTAAGAGCAAGGCTTTCCTTCCCAGACTGCTTGGCAAATTCAACGACCCCCATGAGATAGCCTCTTTTTTTCATCTCCTCTGCCACATCATCTATAAAGAGAGGATACCCGAGAACCTCTTCCCCCTCGAATATAACTATTTTCTCGCTTCCGAGTTTATCCATCTGATCAAATATATATCTTATATAAGCACGATTGACTTCTCTAAAATTCTTTATCCGAAGAAAAATCTTAAATCCCGCTCCCTTAAGAAGATCGATCTCCTCCCGCGAGAATCCCAGCGGGATCTCAAGCAAAGTTTCGAGATCCTTTTTAACCTCTATAAGTATGTGATTTCCATAAAGCTTAAGCGATACCCTCTTTCTGCCAAGAGCAGAGCAAAGAGCGGAGGCTACTTCCTTAGCCAGCTTCCCATCTTTGAAAACCGCATAGGTAAAAGATGGATTAAACTCCCCCTTTAGCCAAGCGTAATTAACTCCCTCGTATCCCGGAAATATGATAGCCTTGCCTTCCCTTTCCAGCGTTTCAAGCGTGAAAGCATACACGGAAACAGCGTTAGCCCCACTTTTCCTAAAGTCATTTATAACTTTCCTGAGAGGAACCCCTTCTATCAGCGAAACCGTTTTAAGTTCCTCCATATCGAGAGAAGCGGAAAAGACCCTATTTCCGATTTCCGCAGACACTCTAAGATAAAGCAAATAAAAGCTTGCAGCAAGTCCTGCTAAAAAAAGAGCCATCAAGACTTTACGCGAAATCCTGTATCTCTTCACGCGCCTCCACCCCCAAAAGCAAGAATATCCACTCCAAACTTAAGCAAGGTTCTTCTTAAAAGGCCCAAGGGCAAGCCAACAACGTTAAAATAGCATCCCTCTATCCGCTCTACAAAAAGAGAAGCCCTCCCCTGAATAGCATAAGCTCCTGCCTTACCACTCCACTCACCGCTTCTAAGATAAAGCTCTATCTCCTCACGTGAAAGGGGAGAAAAGCTGACAAGCGTTATTTCACAAGCACTTTCCTTATTCAAAGAGGGAAGCTCAACAACCCCTAAGCCGGTTAAAACTCTGTGCGTTTTCCCTTGAAGAAGCTCAAGCATGTAAAAGGCATCTTCCCACGAAGCAGGTTTTCCGAGAAGTTCTCCATCAAGTTCAACCAACGTATCAGCCCCTATAACCAAGGCTCTTTCGTTTTTACCGAGAAAGGGGAGAAACTTCTCAGCCACGCTTTCCGCCTTAAGAAGCGCGAGCTTAATAGCGAGATTCTCCGGACTTTCTCCCAAATCAAACTTTTCCTCCACATCTGAAGGAGGAATCACATCAAAACGCAACCCTATCATCCTTAAGAGATCCTGTCTTCTCGGAGATGACGAAGCGAGAATTAACCTCATCTTATTAAAAGAAGTATCACCCCGAGAAACAAGCAATAAAGAGAAAACCAATGAATCTTTCTCTGCACAAGAGTCCTAAGAAGGATCTCTATAGCAAGCAAGCTAAAGATAAAAGAGCTTAAAAAGCCAATGAGAAGGGGCTTCGAAAAAAACACAAATCTACCAGAGGTTAGAAATGCATCTTTAAGCTCAAGCAGAAAAGCCCCCCCTATGGTTGGAATAGCGAGAAGAAACGAGAATCTAATAGCACTATCCCTATCTAAACCAAGATAGGAACCAGCGAAAATAGTTATACCAGATCTGGATATCCCAGGTAGAACGCCTATTCCCTGCGCTATTCCTATAAAAACCCCATCTCTTAAACCCACGCTTCTTAAATCCCTTAAGCCTCCAAGATATCTCATCGAGAAGAGGAAAAAGGCAGTTATGAGGTACATTACACCTATCTCCCTCATCCCAAGAAGCTCAATCCTCTTTTCAAGAGTAATTCCTATTATGCCCGTGGGAATGAGAGCAAAAACTATCACCCACGAAAGCCTTCCATAGTATCCCCCCTCAAAGAAAAACCCCTTTAAGAGACTCAAAACGGTTCTTCTAAAAACGATAAAGAGCGCAAGCAGGCTCGCTGCATGAAGAGAAACGTTGAAAAAGAGAATATCTTCTCCTATCCCCCAAAGTTTTTCAAGAATAACGAGATGCCCAGAGCTACTTATAGGAAGAAACTCCGTTAATCCTTGCACTGCTCCAAGAATGAAACCTTCAAGTGCAGTCATCTTCCGGGTACTCTTATGAGCATCGGAATTATAACGGGGTATCTTCCCGTTCTCTCAAAGAAAAGAGACCTCAACGCCTCGACTACCTTTCCCTCAAGAGTTGAATCGCTCATACCTTGAAGTGTGCTAACAAGCTTGGAAACCCTATCCTTAGCCTCATCCATCAAGCCATCCCACTCCCTCTCATATATAAAGCCCTGTGATTCTATCCTCGGCTCACACAAGAGCCCCTCTTCCCCCATAACTATCGAGACGGCAACTATGCCATCCCGAGATAACCTCTTTCTTTCTCTCAAAACCTCATTCCCCACATCCCCAATGCCAAGACCATCTATGAGGATCGCTCCCGTTTGAATCCTACCTCTTATTTTTGCCCCCTCACTTGAAAGCTCAAGCACATCGCCATTTCTCAGGATAAATATATCATCTCTGGGAAGCCCGACATCCTGAGCAAGCTGAGCATGCCTAACGAGGTGCCTATACTCACCATGAATTGGAACGAAATACTTAGGGCGCGTGAAGTTAAGCATCAGCTTGAGCTCCTCCCTGCTCGCATGCCCTGAAACGTGGACCTGCCTGTAAGGCTCATAAAGCACTTCCGCCCCTCTTTGAAAGAGCTGATTTACCGTTCTTGCCACTAACCTCTCATTACCCGGGATAGGAAGCGCAGAAATAATCACCACATCGTCCGAGGTTATCTTAACGTATTTGTGCTCCCCGGAAGCCATGAGACTCAAGCCTGAGAGAGGTTCTCCCTGACTTCCCGTAGTTATCACAACGACCTCATGGGGAAAACACATCTCTACTTCTTCCGGCGTAATCAGCATATCTTCTGAAAAATTGAGATAGCCAAGGCTTTTGGCAAGCTCCACGAGTTTCAGCATACTTTTTCCCACTATGGCAACCTTCCTACCATGCCTTGAGGCTGCTTCCATAACCTGCTGAATCCTATGAATATTCGAAGAAAACGTTGCGACGATTATCCTTCTCTCTCTCTCGCGCATAAACAGCTCATCAAAGGCTATCCCAACCTCCCTCTCAGAAGGCGTATAACCCTCATGTTCGGCATTAGTGCTATCGGAAAGAAGCAGAAGAACCCCCTCATCGCCGAGCTCTGCAAATCTTCTGTAATCGGTTATCCTCCCATCGACAGGAGTCTGATCAAGCTTAAAATCCCCCGTATGAAGAATAAGACCAACAGGGGTTTTTATCGCTAAACCAACCCCATCGGCTATGCTATGACATACCCTCAAGAACTCAACCTCAAAAGGTCCCAATGTAAACCTCTCCTTCGCCCTTATGATTCTCTTTTTAAAATCAAAACCCTCTTTAAGCTTGCTCTCTACTACCGCGAGAGTTAATGGAGTCCCGTACACGGGGACATCCAGATCCTTAAGCACATAAGGAAGTGCCCCTACATGGTCCTCATGCCCATGAGTCAGAACTATTCCAAGGACCTTATCTCTATTTTCAAGAAGATAGCTTATATCGGGGATAACCAGATCTACGCCTGGCATGTCTTCATCTGGAAAAGCCAAGCCCGCATCTATAACCATTATGCTATCTTCATACTGAAGAAACATCATATTCTTACCGATTTCGCCCAATCCCCCAAGGGGCACAAGCAAAAGCTTTCCAGTCATCTTAAACCAGTGTGTCCGAATCCCCCCTCTCCCCGTTGAGTCTCATCAAGAAGATCCACCTCCTTAACCTCAGCGTGCTCTACCTTCACTATAACCATTTGAGCTATCCTATCACCCTTTCTTATCCAAAAAGCTTTCCTACCATGATTTATCAGAATGACCTTTATTACTCCCCGGTAATCCGAATCTACTGTACCCGGCGCGTTTAAAACCGTTACCCCATATTTCAAGGCGAGACCGCTTCTCGGCCTAATTTGAACCTCGTAGCCAGAAGGCAAGGATATTCTCAAACCCGTTGAAACAGCTCTCCACTCACCGGGAGGAATTACCACATCCTCCCCTGCCCTAAGATCCAAACCCGAGGAACCTTCCGTAATATAAGAAGGGAGAGGGATATCTTCCCCC
Source organism: Synergistota bacterium (assembly GCA_021159885.1). Classification (NCBI taxonomy): domain Bacteria; kingdom Thermotogati; phylum Synergistota; species Synergistota bacterium. The sequence continues at coordinate 44,891 of JAGHDO010000067.1, forward strand.
TCCCTTTTAATCCTGAGAACTACTCTATTCTCTCTCATGCATCAGATCCTCCTGTATCCACCCTGCCTCTTAAAAGGGGGCTTTTTAGTTTTGGACGATTCAAGGACCTTTCTACGGCTTAAGCTTATTCTTCCAAGGCTATCTACACCTATAACCATCACCTCTATCTCATCCCCAACCTTAACCACATCTTCAACGCTCCTTATCTTCCTATCAGAAAGCTCAGATATATGAACCAGACCTATCTTACCAGGCCATATCTCAACGAAAGCACCGAACTTCGTAACTCTTGTAACCTTACCCTTAAATACATCTCCCTCTTTAACCTCACGAGCTATATTCTTTATCATCTCAAGAGCTTTAAGCCCACTTTCCTCAGTCGGAGAGGATATGTAAACCTTTCCATCCTCTTCTATATCTATCTTGGCACCCGTTTTTCTTATTATATCCCTTATTATCTTCCCACCCGGACCTATAACCTCGTGAATCTTATCCGGGTTTATCTCCGCAACCATTATCCTTGGAGCATAAGGCGAAAGCGATGGTCGAGGTTCGGAAATGGCCTCTCTCATCTTACCGAGGATATAAAGCCTTCCCTCACGCGCCTGCTCAAGAGCCGCCTCAAGCGTATCAAAGGATATCCCCTTCACCTTAAGATCCATCTGAAGGGCGGTTATTCCCTTCTCCGTACCAGCGACCTTAAAGTCCATATCCCCGTGATGATCCTCAAGTCCAAGGATATCACTTAAAACCACTATTTTATCTCCCTCCTTTATCAATCCCATGGCTATTCCAGCAACGGGCGACCTTATAGGAACACCTGCATCCATAAGAGAGAGAGTCCCACCACATACGGTCGCCATTGATGTTGAACCATTTGACGAAAGGATCTCCGAAACTACCCGTATGGTATAGGGAAAGTCATCTTCCGATGGTATAACCGCCTTAAGAGCACGCTCGGCTAATGCTCCATGCCCTATTTCTCTTCTTCCAGGGCCCCTCATGGGCCTAACCTCTCTAACGCTATAAGGTGGGAAATTATAGTGAAGCATAAATCTTTTGGCTTCCTCCTCGCCAAGACCATCTATTATCTGTTCGTCTCCTACTACACCGATCGTAGTTATAACGAGAGCCTGCGTCTCACCTCTCGTGAAAAGGGCAGATCCATGCGTCCTCGGAAGCACCCCCACCTCGCAGGTTATGGGTCTTATATCCTTCCAACCTCTACCGTCAGCCCTTACTCCCTCCTCAACTATCATTCTTCTCACGGTTTCATGAAGCAACGCCTCAAACTCTTCCTTCATCTGAAACTCATACCCAAGGAATTCCTCTCCAAGCTCGGTATATATCTCCTTTTCTATCTTCTTGAGAGCAGCATTCCTCTCTATCTTAGTTCTAATGTTTAAGGCTTCTCTAATAGCCTGAGTCCAGCGTTCCCTTATTATGCGAGAGAGCTCTTCATTCTTCTCGGGAGGCTCAAGCCTTATCTTCTCCTTACCAAGTCTTTCGATAAGTCTTTCCTGTATCTCTATGATCTTCCTGATATGTTCATGTGCAAACGCCATCGCCTCCACCATGACCTTCTCAGGTATCTCCCGTGCCCCAGATTCAACCATGACTATAGCATCCTTAGTCCCAGCTACCACAAGATCAAGCTCACTGGTTTCAAGCTCCGGCTCGGTCGGGTTAACTATAAACTCCCCGTCTATATAGCCAACCCTTACAGCAGCAACGGGACCATCAAAGGGAATCTCAGATATACTCAAAGCAAGAGAAGCACCGTTTATGGCAAGTATTTCCGGCTGATTAAGCTGATCGTATGACAAAACCGTAACGACAACATGTACATCATTTCTGAATCCCCTTGGAAAGAGAGGCCTTATGGAACGGTCGACCAAACGAGCACTCAGGATGGCGTTCTCACTGGGTCTCCCCTCACGCTTGAAAAACCCCCCAGGAATCTTCCCGGCAGCATAGAAACGCTCCTCGTAATCAACAAGGAGCGGAAGAAAGTCTATACCTTCTCTAACCTCCTCAGATATCACAGCGGTAACGAGAACTACCGTACCACCATATCTAACGAGGGTAGCTCCATGAGCCTGCCGGGCAACTCTACCAACCTCAAAGGAGAGCTCTCGCCCCCCTACATCTCCCTCTACTATCTCCACCATCTTGAAACTACCTCCTGAGGCCAAGACGCCTTATAAGCTCAAAATACCTCCGCGGATCCTTGTCCTTCAGATAGGCAAGAAGCCTACGCCTCTTACCAACCATCTTAAAAAGACCCCTTCTTGAGTGAAAATCCTTAGGATGCTGTTTTAGGTGCTCTGTTAAATGCCTGATTCTCGCCGTCAACAAGGCCACCTGAACCTCGGGTGAACCAGTATCGCTTTCGTGAATCCTATACTCCTTTATTATGCTCTCCTTTTCCTCCTTGCTTAAAGACATAGTAACCCCCTCCTTCAAATTTTAATCGCCCCCAACCAAGCCCATCGTCGGGGAGAACGGTAAACTTAGATGAGGGCTAATGAAAATTATATCACACTCTTCTCCTTCTTGAAGGGAAGACGAAGATAGAATATCGCGCCTTCCTTAGAATCCCCAAGCCAAATATCTCCTCCCATAAGAAGCGCCATGCTTTTGGATATATAAAGCCCTAAGCCCGTCCCCTCATGCGAGGAAGAAAGACGACTAAATGGCATAAATATCTCTTCTCTCTTGTCCTCCGGAATCCCTGGTCCCGTATCCTTCACATGTATCAGAACCCTAACGCTATTTCCCTCATCTAAAATCTCATCGATTGCAAGCTCTACAAATCCGCTTTCGGTAAACTTAGCGGAGTTGCTAAGCAGATTTAACACAATCTGCTTCAGCTTATATGAATCGCCCACCAAGCGATAGGGCAATTTCCTAACCTTTACTCGAAGCTCTACTCCCTCCCTCAAGCGAGGAGAAATAAGCACCGCAACTTCCTCAAGCGCCTCCTTAAGATCAAACGGGGTTTCTATAAGCTCCATTTTTCCACTCTGAAGGCTAAAAGAGCTCAAGAGATTATCAAGAAGCTCTGTTAGATGCTGAGCACCGGAAAAGGCCTTATCAACCAAATCTCTCTGAAACTCATCGAGCTCAGTATCCCTAAGAACGCTTAAAAAACCGATGATAGAAGAGGAAAGAGACCTAATATCATGTCCAATAGTTCTAAGAAGCCCCCTGTAGTGTTCGAAAAGAGCGCTCCCCTGCGAAGCTTCATAATCTCCCACCTTAATGAGCATACCCTCTCTGCCGATAAGCTTCCCATCTTTATCATAAATGCCTTTAACAAGAGATGTTACCCAGAAAAACTCACCATCAGCCCTCCTGAGAAGTAGTCTATCCATTCTCAATTTTCCTTCTCTTGAAAGAATCTTAACTATCTCTCCAGTAATCTTCTTAGCAAAATCCCTATCAGCGTAAAAGTCACGTACATCTTTACCTATCATGTCCTTAGCAGAACACCCAAAAAGTTCCCGTGCTCCAAACTCGTTTATAAAAACAAGTTTACTTTCCCCCTCTATCTCGAATATAGCGGTTGGGAGCCCTCTAAAAACCCTCATATAGATCTCTTCTTCCTTAGAAAGCTTAAAAATCGCTCCCGATAGAAATCTCCGCTGATGCTCATCGCGAAGGACTTTACCTCTTAAAATTCCGCAAAAATCGCTTCCTTTTTTAGATGAGAAGATACATGCGAAATCAAAAAGATCCCCCTCCGCCTCTGCTATATCAAGGAGCTTTCCGTAGAAGGCCTTTCTTTCCTCAATATCTTTTTCCTTCCAAAAGAATTCCCATATATACCTTTTCCCTGCTATCTCCCGCGGAGAATCGAAACCGAGGAGGTAAGCTCCTGAATCATTTATAAAGAGGATTAAACCAATCTCATCAAGCTTCAAAAGCCCAATCCCTAAGATCTCAATTAACTCCGCCTCTGGGGAGGTATCCATATCGCTCACGGAGGACAAAAAGCAATTTCACTCCTTCCACTATCGATCTTCTTCCTTTTCAGAACTTATTTTAATATCCTTTCAGATAATTTTCAAGTAAGCTGATGTTCTAAATACCATATAACTTTTCTATTATCTTCCTTATATTCCTTACATGTTCAAGATCTGCCTTATAAGCCTCCTCCTCATCCCTACGGGCTATAGCCTCATAAATTCTTTTATGCTCCTTAAAGGATTTTTCCTTTCTACCGGGAACTTTAAGGGTGCTTTCCCTTAAGCCCTTTATTATGTTAAGATAATCCATCGTTATATTTATAAGCAGAAAGTTATGCGTTGCCTTAGCAACCTCGAGGTGAAAATCCTGATCATACTTTATAAGCTCACTCATCCTTATATCCTTCTTACCCTCCACTCTCTCTATGACCCTTCTTATACGTTCAACATCTTCCTGAGTAGCGCTTCTTGCAGCATACCTCGTTATGGATGGCTCAAGAAGCTCTCGCGCAACTATGGTTTCATAAAAAATCTTAGGGCTATCCTTATCCATATACGGAATAGATCTCACAAACCGTCCCCTACCAAGCACGGTTTCAACCAATCCCATTGACTCAAGAAGCCTGAAAGCTTCCCTCAAGGAAGCCCTGCTAACGCCGAACCTCCTTAAAAGCTCTTCCTCGGAAGGAAGCCTTTCACCAGGCTTAAGCCTGCCTTCCAGTATCCAGCTCTTTATCTCCTCTGCAACCTCTTCATAAACCCTTCTCGTTCTGAACGCACTCATTAGAGCAGTAACTCCCTCGGATTCATCTTTAACATTATGTCTATTTCACTCTCCATTATACCAGCTTTCATCAATTCCCTTACATAGCTTCCTAATCCAGAAATTGGGTCAGGGTTATAAACCTGACCGAGATCGGAAGATATAATCGTGCTTTGGACTCCCACAAATTTTATAGCGCATGCTATATCCCTCACAGGAACCCCATTCTTACCGGAAATCGTTGCAACATAGAAGCACCTTTCAAAATAAACACCTCTTTTGGAAAGCTCCTTTTGAATATCAAGGGGCACTCTCGTTATCCAAAACTCAGGATGAGTAACCAATATCTTTTGAACCCCTCTTCTTAAAGCCTCCTCTATTAAAATTAAAATCTCTCTGAGCGAAAGATGACCCGTTCCCAAAATAGCGGCGCCTTTAGAAATCATATCCAAAATGTCATAAACCTCATCTTTCAATCTACCATCTTCTCGTAATATAGTTATGCCTTCATAAGAAGGTTTACCCTCCTTTTCAAGGTGATTAACCGCATCAACGGTAGGCATCCACACCTCTTTAGCCCCAAGTTTCAAAGCAACCTCAACCGCTTCGGGGTTTAAGCCACCAACACTGTTATTCAAAACGATTCCACCATAAACTTTTGTCTTCCGCACGAGCTTCTGAACTATAATTGCCCTCGATACAGTAGGTTCGAAGTGATTCTTCAAAAGCACACCTGCCATACCAGCCTTTTCCGCAGCTCTAACAAGCTCCAAATCAGAAAGTTTTCTCGGAACAATATCTGGAGATGTGTGAACGTGCATATCTATAGCACCTTCAAGCAAGAAAAGTCACCCCCCTACCTCATGAGAAGTTTTGGGAAAAAGAGCGGTATAGATGGAATATAGGAAAGGAGAAAAAGCCCTATTATAGAAGCGATAAGAAAGGGAACAACGGCCTTGCTCGTTCTCTCAAGATTCAAGCCTGAAAGCGGAGCAGCAACATAAAGATTATAGCCCAGCGGAGGAGTCATATACCCTATAACGAGATTAACGACAACTATACAGCCAAAATGTATAGGATCTATTCCAAGCTTCATAGCGGCGGGAAGAAGCACTGGAACAAGAATAATCTGAGCTGCAACGGTATCCATAACCGCACCAACCAAGAGAAGAAGCACATTAACAAGTATCAAAAATAGAACCCTGCTACCTTGGCAGAGATTGAGCATGAACTGAGAAACAGCTACTGGAACTCGAGCGCTTGCCATTATCCATCCGAAGATTGCAGCATTTGCTATTATGAACATGATTATGGCAGAGAGCTTTGCGGTAGATATAAGACATTCCATGAGCTTACCTAAGGTAAGCTCCTTTGTTATACAAAAACCAACTATCATGCAGTATATACAGCCTATAGCTCCTGCCTCTGACGGAGTGAAAACCCCTCCATAAATCCCACCCAGTATTATTAAAGGAGCCCCAAGAGCAAACTTCGCATTCCAGAGAGCCCTCAGAACCTCAATGCCCGAGGGAACCCTGCCAAATTTTGGGACATTTTCCCTCTTGGCTTTTATAAACGATGTTATTATTAAAAGCCCTCCTAAAAGCAAACCCGCTCCAACACCGGTTAAAAACAGCTTAGTTATAGAAACCTGAGCTATAACTCCGAAAACTATCATCGGGATACTGGGAGGTATAATTGGTCCAAGTGCTCCAGCAGAAGCCGCTATACCCGCAGCGAAGTCTATGCTATACCCTCTTCTTTTCATCTCCGGTATCATAATAGAACCTATAGCCGCGACGGTAGCGGGACCTGACCCCGAAACCGCTGCGAAAAACATTGAGGCAACAACAGTAACCATAGCAAGCCCTCCAACTATGAAGCCAACCAACTTGGAAGCAAGCTCTATAAGAGCGTCAGAAATTCTGCTTTTTTCCATTATTGCTCCAACAAGGATAAAAAAGGGGATAGCAAGAAGAGCAAATTTATCCGTCCCAGCCACTAAAAACTGAGGGAAAACCATTAAGGCTTTTCCCATCATAATCAAGGCAACTATACTGGAGATACCTATGGAAAAGGCTATAGGAAGCCCCAAAGCAATTAGAAGGGCAAGGGTAACCAAGAGGACTATTCCAACGTTCATTTCTCATCACCTACTAAGGTAGCAAATATCTTAAGCGAGGCATAAAATATAAGAAGGACCCCCGCCACGGGAATTGAGGAATACTCCCAAACCAGACTTATCCCCGCAGCGGGAGACTTCTCAAAACCAAACAAAGACATTATTTTAACACCCTGAGTTATCATCAAGTAGCCATAAACGAGCACTATAATCTGTAGAGAAATCCTTATGAGCTTACGAAGCCGCACTGGAAATAGATTTAACACAACGGTAACTGCAGCGTGAGAATCTGCCTTAGCGCACAAGACCGCACCTATCATCGTAGCCCAAACGAATATAAAGCCACAGACTTCCTCAGGCCAAGAAAGAGCATTTCCAACAACGTACCTAAAGAAGACCTCTATTCCTATGAGAATCACGAGAGCTCCTATAAGGAGCCCTCCCGCTATTTCCAAAGCTTTATATATCCAAGCGCTTATTTTCCTCACTTCGACTCCTTCTCAACAGCTTTTAGGACCGCATTGAGAACATCTTTGCCTATTTTGCCCTCGAACTCCTTATAAAGTGGTCTTACCGCTTTCTGGAACGGCTTTTTGTCGGGAACCTCATTTATCTTCATACCCTTACCCGCAAGCTTCTTAAGAAGATCCCCCTCTATTTCACTCAAGCGCGCCCTCTCATATCTGGCAGCCTCAAGCGCAGCCTTTTGAAAGACTTTCTTTTCCTCAGGAGAAAGCGTATTCCACACCATCCCAGAAACCATAAAGATAAGCGGAGAGTAGGTATGCCCAGTTAAAGAGAGATACTTAGTAACCTCATAAAACTTATTAGCCCATATCACCGAAATCGGTATCTCAAGGCCATCAACAACGCCTTGCTGGACCGCCGTAAACGCTTCTCCCCATGGAATTGGCACGGCGTTCGCGCCAAGCGCGCGGAACAACCCTATATAGATAGGAGTCTTCATGACTCTGAACTTTAACCCCTTGAGATCCTTAGGCGAGTATATAGGACGAACGTTATTTATCATGTGCCTGAAGCCTCCCTCAGCAAAAGCCAATCCCTTAATATGAATCTTATCGAGCTTGCTTAAGAGCATCCTACCCGTGGAACCATCTAAAACCTTGTGAGCTATCTCGGCACTCGGGAATATAAACGGAAGATCAAGCACCATAAATGTGGAAACGAAAGCTCCAACGGGAGCGTTGGTGATTAAACCCATGTCTTGCGTACCCATCCTTATGCCTTCTATCATCTGCCTCTCATTCCCAAGCTGCCCGCTCGGGAAAAGCTGAACCTTAATTTTCCCTCCCGTATATTTTTCAACGAGCTCAGCGAACTTAGTAGCAGCTATACAATAGGGATCAGTTTTAACCGCCGCCGTAACGTATCCAAGCTGAATCGTGCGAGCAAAGGCCATTAGCGGAAAAGCAAGAAAACATAACATCACTACCACTGCTATCAGCTTCCGTCCGTCCATCTTTCTCACCTCCGCAAAATATAGGATATTAGGTATCCTAAGTATACCCGGTAGACAATGTAGTGTCAATAGGTTTGCCAAGTATACATCCTCCCCTTACTTTACTTCGTTTTTTCAGCTATATAAAAGCGGATTCACGATATTGACAAATAAAGACCAGAAGTATATACTCTTTATAGATAGTAAACTAGGTATACTCAGCTCAATAATAAACAAAGGGAGTGAGGGAGATGGCAGAGAATAGGAAAAATATGAAAAAGTCAGTTATAGGAATCCTCGTACTATGGTTCATCCTCTTCTCTTTGCAAGGGGCAGGGGTAATAGGAAATTCCATAACTCCATATGTTGGGCCTTTCCCCTTTTCAATCTTCTTTATGCTATGCATGGGAGTATGGGGAGTAGTAAATGCAATAATCGTGGTAAAAGTGTTTTCCCCTCCTTTCTACAAAAAAGCTTTTAAGCTGCTTGAAGAACTTGAAAAGAAAGGAGGGTAAAAAAATGTCCTCTATTGGATGGCTTATAGCGGTAGTTGGATCCTACATGGCCGTAGTTTTAGCAATAGGATTTATAGGTTATAAACGTACCAAAGCAACAGCGGAAGACTACTACTTAGGAAGCAGAGGCCTTGGTACCATTGTCTTATCCGGGACTTTAATAGCAACGTATGCGAGCCTATGGACTTTCTTAGGTGCTGTTGGAGGAAACTATAGAGCAGGATTATCGTTTGTTTCCATGATGCTCTTATGGAATTTAACATGGCCTTTAATGGTATGGTTTATAGGGACCAAAGTTTGGCTCCTTGGGAAAAAGTATGGCTACATAACATATTCAGAGCTTATAAATGATTATTATGAATCGAAATGGCTGGGCATAATAGCATCTATAATGGGAATCTTAGCTTTATTACCTTACATATCGGTTCAGCTTATGGGTGGGGGCATTGCCATAGAAACATTCACAAACGGAGCCATTTCATTTTCGACAGGGGTAACTATCACTTTCGTCTTCATGGTTCTTGTAATAGCAATGGCAGGCGTGAGATCCGTGGTATGGACAGACACATTTCAAGGAATCTTTTTCCTATCCGTTATGCTTGGAATAGCTTTATATGCAATGCATTTAGGAGGAGGATTTGAAGGCGTTTTTAGAAAGGTATCGCAGAATAATCCTGCTCTTCTCAAGCCAGGAAAAATAAAATTCGGCATGTGGATCGGCTTCGTTCTAACATGGGGGTTCGCAGTTCTTCTCCCCCATATGTTTCAAAGGCTAATGATGGCTAAAGATCCAAGAACAATAAGCAAGGTTACCATAGCCTCTTCCATATTAAGCGGGTGGGTGCAAACCATTCCTGTTTTTCTTCTCGGCATTGCATGTACTATCTTAATCCCAGGCATAAAAGGCAAGGCAACCGACTCTATAACCATATTATTCTCAGCAAAATATCTGCCTCCATACATAGCAGCATTAGTAGTAGGAGGAGCTTTTGCTGCTGGAACTTCAACGCTCAATAGCCAGCTTCTTACAACGTCCTCATTAGTGCTAAGAGATCTCATTCAGAATCCCAGCCGTAAAAAGCTCTCTCCCACAAAAGAAACTTTCTATGGAAGAGCTATAGTCTTAGTTCTTGGATTAACAGTGCTTTTCATTGCTTTACTTAGACCAGGCTTGATCGTACCTATATCAACCGCAGGAACAGCCATATGCATATCTGGATACATGTATCCTTTATTAGGGGTTCTATTCTGGCCCCGTGCTGGCAAAATTTCAGCTTACGCAAGCATGATAACTTCCGGAACAACATCTATACTAACATGGTTAGCCTGGCCTTTCCCTCTTGGAATATATAACGTACTTTGGGGATTAATGGTTGGAGGAATTGCTTTCGTGGTAACCACGCTTTTATCTCCTCCTCCACCCAAGCAGAGGATAAACAGATTTCATGAACTTATAAAATATGTTTAACTCGATAACCTAATCATGATTTACAAAATAATTCTTCGCGGAGTACCGATCAATTCTAATCGAGGAGCATTAGGATGGTGTACAGTATCACTGTTAAAATGCAAAAAGAGTTGTATTTTAATTGACACAGGTTCCTACAGCGATAGAAAGCTGCTTCTTTCAAGCTTAGAGAAAGCAGGCATTTTACCAGAAGATATAGAAATCATTTTCCTTACACACCTTCATTTTGATCATTGTATAAATATAGAAATTTTTGAGAAAGCCAAAATTATGTTACTTGAAAAAGAGCTTATTTATGCATTATCTGGGGAATTTAAAAAGCACGATGATCCATTTATCCCACTGACATTCATAGAGTACCAGTATAAAAAGAACAGATTCCAACTTGTAAAAGAAAACGAAGAAATAGAAGAAGGAGTGAAAGTTATAGCGCTGCCGGGACACACGCCTGGCAGCGCTGGCATTATAGCAAAAGATAAAGATGATAAAAACATCATTTTCACAGGCGACGCTCTTAAAAATGCGTGGGACTTAGTTCATAAGACTCCTCCGCCTTCTTTCTATGATCCAAAAAGTTCTATTAGGAACTATGAAATCATTACCAAACTAGCAGATATAATAGTTCCTGGACATGATAGACCCTTCATAATAGAGAACAGAAGAATAAAATATATAAGTAATCCTCTCAGAATAGAAATGACAACATATAGTACCCCTTACTCCCTCCCCCAAAAACATCTACTGATATAGTTTTCAATTTGCCCCGCGCCTCTTGACAATCCTAATATACTCAGTATACTAACTCTGAGCGGGGTATTACTATAATCGCGCCGGGAGGTGAAAACGTGTTTGATATAGGAATAGTCGGGGGAGGAGTTATAGGATCCGCAATAGCATATGAACTGTCAAGATATAATCTGAAAATTGCTGTTTTTGAGAAAGAACCAGATGTGTGCTTTGGAACAAGCGGAAGGAATAGCGGAGTTCTTCACGCGGGATTTTACTATCAGCCTGGTTCACTAAAGGCAAGGCTCTGCGTGGAGGGAAACAAAATCATGAGGGAATGGATCAGGCTCCTTAAGGTGCCCTTTAAAGCAACGGGAAAAGTGCTCGTTGCCTTCGATGAGGAAGAGGTTGAGGAGCTTCATAAGCTTAAGGAGCGTGGTGAAGCTAACGGAGTTGAGGGATTAGAGATAATAAGAGAGAATGAAAATGTCGAAAAAATATGCCCTGGTGTCAAAGGAGCAATAGCCTGTATGTACTCTCCAGCAACCGCGATATTCTCCCCCTATCTTCTCACCATAGCGCTTGCGGAAACCGCACACTACAACGGCGTAAAATACTTCCTTAACTGTGAAATAAGGAAGGTTGAAAAGGAAAACGGCATTTTCAAGCTCAAAGACGAAAACGGAAACAAATACGAGTGTAAATGGCTCATAAATGCAACGGGCGTTCACTCTGCTGACTTTTCCAAAATGGTTGGAATAAACGACTATAGGATATACCCATGCAGGGGAGAATACCTACTCCTTGATAAAATCTTAGCTCCTCTTCTTAAGATGCCGATCTATCCCGTTCCTGCAAAGAAGGTAGGCGGGCACCTGGGAGTTCACCTTACACCTACCCCAGAGGGACCTATCCTCGTAGGACCTTCCGCAGAATATATCGAGGATCCAGAAGATTATGAAAGCACTCCTGAAGTCATGAATAAGCTGTATGAAGAGGGATATAAGCTTTGGCCCTACTTCAAAAGAAGCGATGTTATAAGAACATTTTCAGGGATAAGGGCAAAGCCGGTTCCCCCCGGAGATACGCGCTTCTTTGATTTCGTGATAAAGGAGGAAGAATCCATTCCCAGATTTATAAACCTGATAGGAATAGAATCTCCCGGGTTAACCGCAGCGCCTGCAATAGCCAAAATGGTGCGGGGAATAATAGAGAAGAAAGAAAAACTCACTCCCAAGGAGAATTTCGAACCCAGATATCTAAGAGGAGAGCGATTTGAGGAATTGAGCGAGGAAGAAAGGGAGAAAAAGGCAGGCGAGGATCCAGACTGGGGAGAGATCATCTGCAGGTGTGAAAAAATCACCCGAAGGGAGATAATAGAAGCCATAGAAAACCCCTTAGGAGCCAAAACGCTGGCAAGTATAAAGTTTAGGACAAGAGCCATGATGGGAAGATGTCAGGGAGGCTACTGTCTGCCTAAAATAATAGAAATTCTCGAAAAAGAATATGGCTATAAACCGGAGGATTTTCAGCTTCACAAAGAGGGCTCCTGGCTCTTTTCGGGGAGGATGAGAGAAAATGACTGAGAGAGATGTTGTGATAATAGGAGCGGGGCCGGCGGGCTTAGCTTGCGCAACAAAGCTTAAGGAAATAGGCATCAATGATGTCCTTCTGATAGAGAGGGAAAGAAAACTCGGTGGTATTTTGAACCAGTGTATTCATGACGGCTTTGGACTTCATAACTTTAAGGAAACTCTCACGGGACCAGAATACATAGAGCGCTATCTTGAAAAGCTTTACAAACTGGATGTTGAGATACTTTCTGACACGATGGTAGTAAATCTTTTCCCTGACAAGAGCATGATCTTAAGCGGTCCTTGGGGAAGAGAAAAAATAAGGGCAAAAGCAGTGGTCTTGGCCATGGGATGCAGGGAAAGAACGGCCGGAGCCATCTGGCTTGCAGGAACACGTCCTGCTGGAATCTATACAGCTGGAGTTGCCCAAAGGCTTATGAACATAGATAACTACATGGTTGGAAATGAGGTAGTCATTCTTGGCTCTGGAGATGTAGGACTTATAATGGCAAGAAGACTCGTTCTTGAAGGAGCACGAGTCCTTATGGTACTTGAAAAGCTCCCTTACTCGAGTGGACTTCCAAGGAATATCGTACAGTGCCTTGAAGATTACGACATCCCTCTCTACCTGAAAACCACCGTTAAAAAAGTTTACGGAAAGAGAAGGATTGAAGGTGTAGAATACGTAAGGTTAGATGATGAGGGAAAACCAATACCCGGAAGTGAAAAATTTGTGAAGTGCGACACCCTTCTCCTCTCAGTAGGCTTGATACCTGAAAACGAGCTGTCGCGGGAAGCTGGGGTGGCGCTTCACCCTGTAACCGGAGGACCGATCGTAAACGATACCTATCAAACCAACATAGAGGGCATATTTGCAGCGGGAAACGTGCTTCATGTTCACGACCTCGCAGATATGGCATCTATGGAGGGAGAGCTTGTAGCAGAATTTGCCAAGAAGTATCTCGAGGGGAACCTCCCAAAAGTTGACAGTTGGATAGATGTAAAAGCAGGCGCAGGAGTTAGATACGTTCTGCCACACAAAGTTTCGAGAAAGATAGACGTTAACTTTCTCTTTAGAGTTAGCGAACCCTCAAGAAACAGGTATATCATTGTAAGAGATGGAAATAGGATTATAAAGAGAAGACGCGTTATAAACCTTCATCCCGCGGTTATGGAAAACATACGTGTAAAAGCAGATGAAATGAAAGATGCAAGCAGTTTAGAGGTGATGGTAGAATGAAGAAAGAGAGAGAAATGATATGCATACTCTGTCCCAATGGATGCAATCTGCTCGTCCGCTATGAAGAAGGAAATCCGGACAGCATGGAAGTTGAAAATGCTATATGCCCCAAGGGAAAAGAATACGCGAAGAATGAGATCTTTTTCCCGAAGAGAACTATAGCTTCAAGCATACTCGTTGAGGGAGGAGAGCTACCCTTAGTGAGCGTGAAGGTAGATAGACCAATCCCAAAGGATAAAATATTTGATGTCATGAAGGAAATAAAGAAAGCGTGTGTTAAAGCCCCGATTAAGGTGGGAGATATCCTAATAGAAAACGTTGCAGGAACGGGTGCTAACATAGTCGCTACGAAAACCGTGGAGAGAGTCTAATGTTCTTCTCCACGATAGCAATTAGCTGGTTTCTGCTCGAAAACGGATGGGAGTTCTTCAGCGGTGAGAGAAGCGCAGAATATATGATTCTCGTTTCTCTCACCGCTTTAATTTTGATCTGGAGTGGATATGAAGCAACCTTCGGTAGCGAAAGA
>JAGHDO010000068.1 GCA_021159885.1 Synergistota bacterium
GCTCATAGGATAGCCGTTAAGTTTGCTTTTTAAGTAAGCCCTTTTATTCTGAACTCCAGACATATTCAGAAGAGCGTTAACCACCTTGTCGCCGTTTGAAAGATTACCCAAGGTGAAGGTTATAACCGAGATTTCGGGACCAGTAAGGAGAAAACCACTCTTGCACTTTTCATAAAGCTTGGCTATAACGGGGCATCTTGACTTTATTATCATAAATTCCTTATCCTCTTCCAGAATGAACTCTCTTTTTACGGCTTCTTCTTCACCCGGGAAAGTTCCTCCAAAAGAGATTCTAAACGCTTGAAGAAGCTCATAAGCGGATTTAAAAGCTTCTTCGGAAACAGCTTCCATGTCCATTAGGAAGGAGAGCTGATCTTCATATGGAGAACCATCAAGATCAACGAAGAGGCTTCTTGATCCTGTCCTTCTATGAATTCCAAGCGGAAGCTTTATAAGATTACCAAGCCCTCCGCTTTTAACGAAAGCCTGTTTGGGAAAGAGCTCCACCAAGATCTCCCCGGGAAAGGGCTTTATGGATTCCAGAAGGGCTAAACCGAATTCTCTTACCCTTCTGGCTGAAATGGGCTTTTTAAAAAGAACCCAGACATGATATCCCTTAAAGCCGGAATGCTCAAGATACGGTTTTAAACCGGTTTCCTCAAGCTTAGAATATATCTTTCCCGCAGATGAGAGAAGGATTTCATTTAATCTTCTTCTCGCTGACTCATGGGCGAGATATGATGAAAGCTCTCCCTTGGAAACATCGAGATCGAACGCGAGAAAGCAAACCGTGTTATCCTCCCTGAGCTGATATACCCCGAGGGTATAGTTCCCCAGAATATGATTTCTGACGAGGTTCAACGTTAAGGGCTCCCTCACCGGGGTAAAACCGACTTCTCCCCGAGGAGTAACCCACTGACGCGCGTGTATTCCCTCTCTTCCCCTAAAAAGGGAAAGAAACTTCGCGAGATGAACTTCTGAGGGAACGAGAAGGTTCTCATCGGCGGGAAGCTCTTGTCTTTCTCTGAGACTATTGAGAATATTTCTGAAAACTCCGTCTTTCGTTTCCTCAAACGCTTTCCTACATAATTCCTCAAGAGCCTCATCATTGTTTTGAATTTCGTAAATCCGAGCCAATAGCAAGTATATGCTTTTAGTATGATGGGAAGAACCCAGAAGCTTTTTAAGAAGCTTTTCAGCCCTTTCGAGCTCTCTCTTATCTATATAAAGCTCAATGAGACACTCTAAGGCATCTATGTTATCCCTATCGTCCCTAACCGCGAGAGATAACTCCGTTTCAGCCATGCTATCAAGCCCAAGTGCTTTAAAGAACCTTGAAAGCCTCAAAGTGAAGATCGCTATCTTTAATATCCGGAATTGGAAACGCTCCCTCCATGATAGAAATTGCCTTCTCTATCTCACCGCTGGATATTAATCTCCCCGCTTCTTCAAGAATCTCCCTTAATCCCTCTTGCATCTTTCATCACCACCTTTCCGAAACCAAAGGTAGTGTTTCTACCAACATGGAGATCCTTCATAGCATCAAGATACGAAAGAAGAAAGGAAGGAACGGGAGCGTAAACCGCTTCTCCAAGGATCCCTTCCAGGCGCATGGGCTTACTCCGGCGATGAGAAAATCGACGATATGATTTTTTGACAAACCTCCCTTCTTTTAGCATTACATTCTCGAGTTCCTCAAGGATTCCCTTAAAGGGATATATGCCATCTCCGCCACAGTGAAAGTAGTCCAGAAGAACTATCCTGCGGAAAAAGTTTCTCAAGAGCGCGGAGAAAGAGGGCTCTTCTTGAAATCTTTCGTTGAAAATCAGCCTTAGCGGGGTCTCAAATGAAAGAGAAACGGAAAAGAAAGATCTTCCCTCCATTATCTCAAAGGAAAGCATCTTAGGAGAGGAAACGGGAATTTCTATCTCTTCTCCCTTAAAAAGGTCATTCCCTTCGTGGAAAATCGATTGAAGCCTAAAATTCATCTTTTTCAGGACCTTAAGGAAGGTATAAGCGAAATGAGGGAGATAATCGTTAGCTTTACCTATGAGGGTGAGATCTATCCTAAGGCTATCACCCTTCTTAAGACGAATTTCCTTAAAAGGTAGGGATATCACGAAAGGGCGTGGAGCGGAGTTATACTTCCTCATTATCCTGGTACCCGGTGGAGGGCGTGTCTCAAAAACATAAAAATAAGGGCAGGAAAATCTAAGCATGCAGGTGGAGCAATCGGAAGCTTTTCGCAAACATACGAGCTTTCTAAAAGTTGCTCCAAACTTCCCCCTAATTAGATTGGCACCAAACTCCGGGAGCTTTATTTCACTCTCAGCGATGCAAACGATAGCGTAATTTCTCCAGTAAAGCATCTACCTTTTCCTCCAGATCTTCAAGGGTGCCATCATTTTTTATAACATGGTCAGCGAGGCGCTCTTTCTGCTCAAGAGGCATCTGTTTACTTAGCCTCCTTTTAATTTCCTCTTTGCTCCATCCTTTCTTCTCCTTTAGCCTTTTGATTACTTTATCTAAAGGTGCGGAAACGACCACTATAACATCCACATCATACGCGCCTTTTGATTCAAGAAGCAGGGGAATTTCAACGACAAGATCTTCTCCCTTCTCACGAGCCTTAGCAATCTCCGCGTTTATTACCCGCCGAATGAGAGGATGAAGAATGGAATTTAATTTACGGAGTCTCTCCTCATCCGAGAAGACTATCCCTGCAAGCTTTTTCCTATCTACTTCTCCATTTGGGGTGAAAACGATTTCACCAAATATATCCCTTATTCTGCTTTTTACGAAATTCTCCTCAAGCAGAGAGTGAGCAATATCATCAGCGCTGATAACTTTAAGCCCCCGCTTTTTAAGAATCCTTGCAACCTCGCTTTTACCGCACCCTAACCCACCGGTTAAGCCTATTATCAAATCAATCCTCCAGAAAAATCCTGTGAACGGGATCTATTTCCTGAACAAACATCGAGAGAGGATTTGAAAGCGAGGAGCCATATATTCTTCTGAAGCATGCTGAAGTCATATAAAGCCTTTCCTTAGCCCTGGTCATACCGACATAGCAGAGCCTTCTTTCCTCCTCAAGCTCCTGAGGATCGTTTAAGCTTCTATAAAGCGGGAATAGTCCCTGCTCCATCCCCACCATAAAAACCACTAGAAATTCAAGCCCCTTGGAAGCGTGAAGGGTAAGCATGTTAACCGCATCCCTTTCCTCCTTTCGGAGATCTTGATCGGTGTAAAGCGAGATTCTATCCAGAAATGCCTCAAGCGTTAGATTCTCTTCCTCTTCTTCCATGCGGATTATAACGGTCGAAAGCTCCTCAAGGTTTTTAAGCCTGTCCTCCCACTCCCTTCCAAGCGAGTATAGCATGTCAAGATACCCGCTTTTTTCAAGAACGAGAGAGAAAAGCTCTCGCAGGGGAATCTGATTGACCTTTTCTCTAAGAGAGTCTATCAATAAGGAAAACGACAAAAGCGCTTTCTTGATTCTCGCCTGCCCTTCAAATTTCTTCAAGCCCTCCCATATGGTTAAACCTTCGCTTAAAATAAGCTCCTTAAGGGCTTCAATCGTTTTTTTCCCTATACCTCGAGGTGGCGTTAAAAGAGCCCTTTCAAGGCTGAAAATATCATAAGGCATAACGAGAATTCTCAGATAAGCGAGAATATCTTTTATCTCCTTTCTCTCGTAAAAGTGAAGTCCCCTAACTATTCTGTAGGGAATGCCACTTCTTAGGAAAAGCTCTTCATAGAAGCGAGATTGGGCGTTCGCCCTGTAAAGTAGCGCGATATCTTTAAATGAGTACCCCTCTCCTCTCAACGATAATATCTCCTCCACGATGAAGTTACCCTCGTCGAGATCAGAATTTCCCCTGTAGACTACAACCGGTCTGCCTCTTCCCTTATCCGTCCACAGCTTTTTCTGATACCTGTTAACGTTATTGGATATAACGCTATTTGCTGCCTCAAGTATCGACATAGTTGAGCGATAATTACGCTCAAGAGAGATTATCCTGGCATCCGGGAAGTCGGTCTTAAAGTTAAGGATAATGCCCGGATCCGCTCCTCGCCAGCTGTATATGGACTGATCAGGATCTCCAACGGCGGTTATCCTTCTACTTGAAGATGAAAGCTTCTTGGCCAGCAGAAATTGCGGCTTGTTTATATCCTGATATTCGTCAACAAGGATATACCTGAACCTGTTTGAGTACTTTTCCAGCAACCCATCGCTTGAAAGAAGCCTTAATGGCTCAAGAAGCAGATCATCGAAATCGAGAAGTTGAAGGGACTTTTTCCTCCTTTCGTATTCCACATATATATCCAGGAGCACACGCTCTTTCGGCGTACAGGGAGCGAAAAGCTCAGGAGGAATCATCCTATTCTTAAGCAGGCTTATCCTCCAAGCACAGTAAGATGAGGTAACTCCTTCCACTCTCGGTGATATTTCCTTCACTATCTCCTTAAGAAGCTTTTCTCTGTCATCCTCATCAATAACCGCCTCCTTAAACCCCTCCATCCTGAGAAGCCTTAAACCAAACGAATGGAAGGTGGAAACGATAAGTCCCCTTAAGTCATCGCTGAGAAGAACTTTAACCCTTTCTTTCATTTCAGAAGCGGCTTTATTGGTGAACGTCACCGCAAGAATCTCGTGAGGGCTCGCCAGCTTCGCTTTAATAAGGTAAGCTATCTTATAAGTAACAACCCTTGTTTTTCCGCTACCCGCTCCTGCGAGAACGAGGAGCGGTCCTTCATTATATAAGACTGCTTCTTTCTGTTTATCATTTAAGTCTTTAAGAAAGTCCATAAACCTCCGGTGCCCTGTCCTTAAAGACAGGGATCCTTTCTCTGACCTCCTTTACCTTATCTATGTTAATCTCCGCAAATACTATAGCCTCAAGCTCGCTACCGCCAGCGATTATTTCCCCCCATGGGTCGATGACGAGTGAATTTCCAGCAAATTCTATCTTTCCTTCCTGTCCATATCTATTCGCAGCAACTATATAAAGTTGATTCTCTATGGCTCTTGCCTGAAGAAGAGTTTTCCAATGAGATAGACGAGAAAGAGGCCATTGAGCGGGCACAAATATTATCTGCGCTCCCTTAAGCGCAAGCGCCCGTGCGAGCTCCGGAAAGCGTATATCGTAGCAAATCATAAGGCCACATCTTATCCCCTCAAGATCAAATAGACCAAGCTCTTTTCCCCTCTCGAAGGCTTTATCTTCATTCATAAGGCCAAAAAGATGTACCTTTCTATAGATTCCAAGGAGCTTTCCCTCTCTGCTGAAGACCAAAGAAGCGTTATATATCTTCCCTTTTTCGTTTAACGCAATGCTTCCAGCCACGATGTTAACCTGAAATCGGAGAGCCATATCCATTATAAACTTAATGGTTTTAGGCCCCTCAAGAACCGAAAGCTCCTTAATATTTTTCAAATCGTAGCTTATATCCCACATCTCTGGTAATACGACGACATCAGGCCTTTTAAACTTCACCTTTTCGAGTAAAACTCTCACCTTCGACCGATTATACTCCGGGTCCCCAAGCTTCACATCGATCTGGAAGACCGCAACCTTGAGCAATCCAACCATCCCCCTTTCCTAAGGAAGCTACAAAGATTATATCACAATGGATTTTCGAAAATCCTTCACTCACATGGACAATCACCAACTCTGCATGTATAATTATATTATGCGAGTTTTAAGTAAGATGGGAATCAAAACGCGTATCCTTATCCTTATAACGATTATCTTTATAGCTTTATTTATTTTAGGATGGATAAACATCAGGATTATCGAGAAGGTAGGGAAAAGCGAGAGTCTTTTCTCGAAGGAAACTCTCATACTAAGATATTTTGAGAATCTTAAAGAAGCAATTGAAGCCCTCCAGGGAGACCTGATCTCTTTCGAAACGGAAAACCTTCCCTCCATGATTTTGAAAAGGGATATAGCGAGTCTGGAATCCTCCCTTAAGATCCTAAGAGAGCTCAGTGGAACCGATAGGGAGCTTGAGAGAGCGACCTCGATGCTTCTTAACTCTATCGAAACCTTAACCGAATTCCCCGCAAAGGGATTTCTGAACTTTTGCTTGAGCTTAACGAGCGACACGTTGAAAATCCTCAATGAAAGAATAAAGGACAAGGAGGGAACCATAGCTCGGATAAGAGTAGAATTTAAGAAAACGCTTAAGAAGGCTCATAGAGATTCCATTGTAATATTCGTCCTCGCTCTGATAATCACAATCATATCATCTATCATGGCAATTAATGGTATCAAAAGCTGTATGAACACCCTGATCGGATATCTAACCGGGATAACAAGGCAGATAGGTGCAAACAGATTCCCCGTCAAGCCCCCACCTGTTAAGAAGGAAAGCCCTGAGATAAAGGGGATAATAAAGTTCATCGAGAGGCTTGTCAGCGAGCTGAATCAAAGCGTTGAGAGGCTTAAAGAACTGAGCAAAGCAAAAACTGCATTTCTTGCGATAGTCTCACACGAGCTTAGAACACCCTTAACACCGATAATCGGCTTCTCCGAGCTACTGCTTCGAGAAGATATATCAGAGGAGATCAAGGAAAGTCTCAGAATAATAGCATCTGAAGCCCGAAAGCTTTCAAAAATGATAGAGCGAATGCTCTCTTACTCACGCCTTGACTCAGAGCCTGAAATGAGAGAGATAAGCTTAAAAAGCTTGCTTGCTGATGAGGCGGGAACGATAAAGGAGCTGGCTGAGAGGAAGAAATTACGGTTCATTCTGAAGCTTCCGAAGGAAGATATCATCGTAAAAACCGATCCAAGTAGGTTAGCTCTGGCGCTTAGAGAGATATTAAATAATGCTCTGAAGTTCACGAAGGAAGGGTATATAAAGCTCAGCTTGAAAGTCGCGGATGAAAGCGCTATCATAGCCATCGAGGATACCGGTATAGGTATAGAGAAAGACAAAGAGAAAGTTATCTTCGAGCTCTTCACTCAGAGTGAGAATTTCTTGAGAAGACAGCATGAAGGAATAGGCATAGGGCTTCCCTTAGCCTTAAGGGCGATAAAAAGCATAGGGGGAAATATCTATTTTAAGAGCACTCCTGGAAAGGGAAGTAGATTTTTCATAGAAATTCCCCTGAAAGGAGGAGAAGGCCTTGACAAAGATCGCCCGAAAAATGCAGGCGATAGAACCTTCGGCAACGCTTCAGATAACGGCTGAGGCGGGGAGATTAAGGAGAGAGGGCAAAAACGTGATAAGCTTGGCGGCAGGTGAACCTGATTTTCCAACACCGAGAAATATAAAAGATGAAGCAATAAAAGCTATAGAGGAGGATTTTACTCACTATACACCCGCAAGCGGGATTCCCGAACTTAAGGAAGCTATAGCTGAGAAGTTTAAGAAAGATTGGGGGATAGAATATAAGCCAAGTGAGGTTATCGTATCCGTGGGAGCTAAACAGGTAATCTTTAATGCAATCTATGCCCTGTGCGATCAGGGAGATGAGATCATCGTTATAGCACCCGCATGGGTAAGCTATGTTGAACAGATAAAGCTTGCCGGTGGAAAACCGGTGATAGTCAACGCCAGCGAGGAAGACGATTTCGTTCCAAATCCGGAAGAAATAGAGAGAAAGATAAGCAATAGAACCAAAGCCATAATCATAAACACGCCTAATAATCCAACCGGTGCGGTTTACCCTAAGGATGTGCTATTATCCATTGCAAAGATGGCAATATCCCGAGATATATTTATAATAAGCGATGAGATATACGAAAAGCTATCCTACGGGGAGAAAAGCGAATCACTCGCTCATCTTTTTCCCGAGGCGAAGGAAAAAATGCTTATAGTTAATGGAGTATCTAAAGCATATGCTATGACCGGATGGAGGATAGGATGGGGGCTGGGTCCCCAAGATCTCATAAGGGCAATGGGAATCGTTCAAGGACATATGACATCAAATCCCTGCTCTATCGCACAAAGAGCAGCGTTGGAGGCGGTAAGAGGTCCACAAGACGAGGTAAAGGAAATGGTAAAGGAATTTGAAAAAAGAAGAGAGCTCCTCTTCTCATCGCTCAGAGGAGCTCCATATATAAGGCTAAGAAAACCAAAGGGGGCCTTTTACCTGTTTGTAAACATAAAGGAGACGATAGGTAAAAAGCTTAAGGGAGAAGCGATAAATGACGATGCAGATTTCTGCAAGAAGCTTCTGTCCGAAAAGCTCGTAGCAGTAGTTCCTGGTAAGGCCTTTCTTTCACCGGGATATATACGCATATCTTATGCTGCCTCCAGAAAGGAGCTTGAGGAAGCATCTTGTAGAATAAAGGAGTTTCTCGAAAGCTTAGACTAATCCAGAAAGTCCTTAAGCTTCTTGCTTCTTGTAGGGTGCCTGAGCTTTCTTAACGCTTTAGCCTCTATCTGCCTTATTCTCTCGCGTGTAACGCCGAAGCGCCTGCCTACCTCCTCAAGAGTGCACGGTTTGCCATCCTCAAGCCCAAAGCGGAGCTTAAGGACCTCTCTTTCCCGCTTGGAAAGGCTGTTTAGCACTGACTCAAGCTGTTCTTTAAGTAGCTGACACGTTGCAGCTTCCGCGGGAGCAGGTATTACTTTGTCCTCTATAAAATCACCAAGGTGACTATCTTCTTCCTCACCTATCGGGGTCTCCAAAGATATAGGTTCCTGCGATATCTTAAGAACCTCTTCCACCCTCTCAACGGGCATATCCATAGCCTTAGCTATCTCCTCAGTGGTAGGTTCTCTACCAAGCTCCTGCACGAGCTGTCTTGAAACCCTCATAAGCCTGTTTATGGTTTCGACCATATGAACGGGAATTCTTATGGTTCTGGCTTGATCAGCTATAGCTCTCGTTATAGCTTGCCTTATCCACCAGGTAGCATAGGTGCTGAACTTGTATCCCTTTCTATAATCAAACTTTTCAACCGCCCTTATGAGCCCCAGATTTCCCTCTTGTATCAGATCGAGAAAGAGCATACCCCTACCTATGTACTTCTTGGCTATGCTAACAACAAGTCTGAGATTGGATTCTATAAGCTTCCTCTTAGCTTCCATATCTCCCTGCTCCATTCTCTTTGCGAGCTCTACCTCCTCCTCCGCCGTTAGAAGAGGAATTTTTCCTATCTCCTTAAGATACATCCTTACCGGATCATCAAGCGCTATTTCCTCGCCAAGGTCTATATCTATAGACTCTCCCTCAGCTCCTTTCTTATCACGTGATCCGATTAGCTTCTCGTATGTTTCCGGCGAATCCACCACATCTATACCCATCTCCATAAGGTTCAAGTAAAGCTCATCAAGCTCGTTTGGAGTGATGGTCTCTTTCCCCAGGACCTTGTCTATTTCATCATAGGTAACATATCCTTTATCCTTTCCCTCTTTAAGAAGCGTCTTTACCCTCTCCATCTTCTCCCTAACCACCTCTTCCTGCATCCGCACACCACCCTCCTCCATGAAACTGCTTGAGAAGTCTCAGATACTCTTCATACAGGGTCCCGGGTAGCGAGCCCTCACGCCTCAATCTCTCCTCAAGCTCTTCTAACCTCTTCTTAAGTTTCCGGGATACGAGCTTCTCCAGAAGAGCTTCAAAGTAAAGCTCTATCTTTTCCTCCGTGCAGGGAGGCTCCCTCAAAGCCATCCCTGCGACTATCCCGGCAAGTTCCTCATCTTCTTGAGACTCTCCCATTATTTCACTTTCGCTGAAACCATCTAAAATCCTTCTCAATATCCATCTCATTTTTTCATCTTCTAATAGATCAATTCCTCCACACGCGAGGAGCTTATCCGAAAGCTTTGGGTATTTAAGAAGCGTCAGGATAAG
Organism: Synergistota bacterium; assembly: GCA_021159885.1. Lineage (NCBI taxonomy): Bacteria > Thermotogati > Synergistota > Synergistota bacterium. Next base: position 9,815 of record JAGHDO010000068.1, read on the forward strand.
CTCCTCCTCAGCCCTTTGAAAGGCATCTTTCTTGCGCAAGGAAGTAGAAGCTATCGCAGAGCTTCGCGGTCCTCTTTTCAAACCCGAGCGAAGAGATCTCAATATCACTCTCTCAGGAACGCCAAGTCTACGAGAGACCTCCGGCACTACAAGAGCCCTATCAGACTCCGAAAGCTCCAATAAGAATTCCACCGCTTTTTTAAGAGCAGCTCTTTTGCTCTCCATATCAGATGGGTCATAGTCGCGAAATATGATCTCCATTCTAAATTCCCAGAAGCTTCGCGCCTCACCAAGAAGCCTTTCAAACCCCTCCTTTCCATATTTTGAAACAAAATCATCGGGATCGCTTCCACGAGGGAGTTCAACAACGCTCACCTTAAGCCCCTTATTCACAAGAAGAGAAAGCCCTCTCAAGGTAGCAGATTCCCCCGCTGAATCAGCATCATACGCTATAAAGACATGTGAGACATATCGAGCTATTAAATTAGCCTGCCTTTCCGTCAGAGATGTTCCCAAGGAAGCGACCGTGAATCTTACCCCTTCCTGAAAAAGCTTTATCATGTCCATATATCCCTCAACCAGAATCAACCTATCTTCAGACTTGGCATATTTTAAGGCCTTATCTATCCCAAAGAGAAGCTTTTTCTTACTGAAAACGGGAGTTTCAGGGGAGTTAAGATACTTTGGTTCCTCCCCAGTCAAGCTTCTTCCACCAAAGCCGAGAATCCTTCCCCGCTCATCCAATATAGGAAATATCACTCTTCCTCTGAACCTATCATAATATTTTCCATCAAGAGAGGAAGAGATAAGGCCCGCTCTTGCAAGCTCCTCAGGATATATCCCCTTATTAATCATGAAATTCACAAGGGCGTCTCGCGACGATGGTGCGTATCCCATTCTGAAGGCTTTTATAGTAGAAAGAGTTATACCTCTCCTTTTGAGATAGGAGAGCGCCTCGCTTCCCTCCTCACCCCATAAACTTGACTCGAAAAAGGAAAGAGCAAGCTCGTTGAGCTTATATATTCTTTCTCTCTCTCTCGCCTCACGGGTCAGCGTAGCGGGATCCATCTCTTTCAGCGATATTCCTGCCCTCTCGGCGAGTCTTAAAACCGCATCATAGAAGGATACTTTTTCTATTTTCATGATAAAGCCAATAACGTCTCCACCAGCACCGCATCCAAAGCAGTGAAAGATCTGTTTATCGGGACTAACTATAAAGGATGGCGTCTTCTCACTGTGAAAGGGACACAATGCCTTATAGTTCTTCCCCGCTCGCTTCAAGGGTATATATTCAGATATAACCTCAACTATATCGTTCCTTCTTCTAACTTCTTCAACAAAACCCGGTGGGAACCTCAATCATTCCCTCTCCTCCTTAAGATCAAACGGGGGCTCCCTTTCATGGAAGGAGCCCCCGTTTGATCTACAGTTTAAACAAAGAACCTACAGAGCTTTTAGCTAAAGAGCGAAGCAAATACAAGCGAGATTATAGACATAAGCTTAATGAGAATGTTAAGCGATGGTCCCGCAGTATCTTTAAACGGATCTCCAACGGTATCACCTACTACTGCAGCAGCGTGAGTAGGAGTTCCTTTACCACCGAAGTGTCCTTCCTCAATATATTTCTTAGCGTTATCCCATGCTCCACCAGCATTTGCCATAAATATAGCAAGAAGAACGCCGGTTATTATAGCTCCGGCAAGAAGCCCTCCAAGCGCGGCCTTACCGAGCAAGAATCCCACAACAAGTGGAGATAGAATCGCAAGTAAACCAGGAACAACCATTTGTTTCAGCGCACCAGCTGTACTTATATCTATACATCTATTGTAATCCGGCTTAGCTTTACCTTCGAGCAAGCCAGGGATCTCCCTAAACTGGCGACGAACCTCCTCAACCATAGCATACGCTGCCTTTCCAACCGCCTCAAGGGCAAAGGAAGAAAACAGGAAAGGCAACATACCACCTATAAACGCTCCCGCTATGACCTTGGGAGAAATGAGAGATATAACCTTAAGATGAACCGCGGTGCTATAAGCGGAGAAAAGAGCAAGCGCTGTTAATGCAGCAGATCCTATCGCAAGCCCCTTACCTATAGCGGCGGTCGTGTTGCCAACCGCATCTAATCTATCCGTGATCTTTCTAACCTCAGGTGGAAGCCCCGCCATCTCAGCTATGCCTCCGGCGTTATCAGCTATAGGACCGTAGGCATCAACCGAGAGGGTCATTCCTGTCAAGGAAAGCATTCCAACCGCTGCTATCGCTATACCATACAATCCACCAAGAACATAAGAAACAATTATAGAGGCAACCAGAACGAGAACGGGTAAAGCCGTGCTCTTCATTCCAACCGCTATCCCCATGAGTATATCCGTGGCAGCTCCCGTTTGAGCAGATTCGGCTATTTTCTTAACAGGAGAGTAAAGCGAAGAAGTGTAATACTCCGTTATCAAACCTATTATAACGCCAGCTATATCACCCGCAACGACTGCCCAGAAAAGACCAAGATTATTGAAAAGGAACTTTGTAACGAACAGGCTCGCCACTATTATGAGCCCACCCGTTATATACGTTCCTCTTCTTAAAGCGAGCTGAGGATCCTCATCTTTTCTGACCCTGACAAAGTAACTTCCTATAATTGCAGAAAGTATTCCTATAGACGCTAAAAGAAGAGGATAAGCAACTCCTTTAACGCCATAAACCACAGCCCCTATTACCATTGCAGCTATTATAGAATTAACGTACGACTCAAAGAGGTCCGCTCCCATACCCGCTATGTCCCCAACATTATCCCCAACATTATCAGCTATCACCGCTGGATTTCTTGGATCGTCTTCGGGTATTCCCGCCTCAACCTTACCAACGAGATCCGCACCGACATCGGCAGCCTTAGTATATATTCCTCCACCGACACGAGCAAAGAGAGCTATGGAGCTTGCTCCAAAACCAAATCCATTTATTACGTTTGGATCTCCAAATATCGAATACAAAACGGCAACTCCCAGAATACCAAGCCCCACAACAGACATGCCCATAACCGTTCCACCCAGAAAGGCCACCCTTAAAGCTGGAGCAACTCCTTGCCTCGCCGCATGAGCGGTCTTACCATTGGTTCTGGTGGCTATATTCATACCAACAAATCCCGCCATAGCCGAACAAAACGCACCTGAAACGAAAGCTATCGCAGTATTCACGCTCACTTTCCACGACAAAACGGCAGCAACAATTATGACAAATGGAATCAGAACCTTATACTCTCTAAAGAGAAAAGTCATAGCTCCACCATGAATGATCTCCGAAATCTCCCGAACCTTCTCTGGTCCTGGGTCCGCACTTCCAACCCTTTTAGCCGCGTAGGTCGCGAAAGCGAGCGCTAAAAGGCCAACAACGATTGAGAATACCAGGACACCCATGTTTCCAAAGCACCTCCTCTTAAATGTTATACCATGCTTCGCTTCTCCAAGGATGAGGCAGGAGAAGTTCATTAAAAAGCTGTAAGGCATATCTATCGGTCATTCCAGCTATGTAATCTATAACTACCCTTCTAAGCTCCTCAGAGCCTATTCTCCTCTTAAAGCTCTCTGGCAAGGTATTGGGATGCTTCACAAAAAAGTTATATAATCCCTTGAGCATATATCGTACTCTTGGTCTTTCTTTTCGGGCTATTTCTCCCATGTAAACCCTATCATAAAGAAAGCGTCTAAGCTCCTCCATAGCTTCAAGCATGTCTTTGCTCAAGGATATCTCAGGTTTTTCAAAGCTCTGCTCAACGCAATCCTTAACCATTTTATCTATTCTATCTCCATGAGTTTTCCCGAGAAAATCGATCGCGTCCTTCGGAAGCTCCACATTAGAGATTAGCCCCGCCCTTATAGCATCATCAAGGTCATGATTTAAATATGCTATACAGTCTGAAATTCTAACTACCATTCCCTCAAGCGTCAAGGGCGGATCGGACGAAAATCCTTTCCTGAAGTCAACTTGCCCCTTGGAATGCTTCAAAATACCATCCCTTACCTCAACAGTCAAATTCAAGCCCTGTCCATCTCTTTCAAGTTTATCAACCACCCTAAGGCTTTGTTCAGCATGTCTGAAGCCCTCTAATCCCTCGTCTCTTGATATCTCATCGAGAGCTTCTTCTCCCATATGCCCAAAAGGTGTATGACCTAAATCATGCCCAAGCGCTATAGCCTCCGTTAAATCCTCATTTAGTCTGAGCGCCCGCGAAATGGTTCTTGCGATTTGAGCAACTTCCAAGGTATGAGTCAATCTCGTTCTATAGTGGTCTCCCTGAGGAGAAAGAAGCACTTGCGTCTTATACTTTAACCTTCTGAAGGACTTTGAGTGAACAATTCTATCTCTGTCTCTCTGGAAAGGTGTACGAAGATCACACTCTTTTTCGGGGCATAGCCTGCCCCTCGTTCTACTCGAGGGGCAGGCATATCTCGATAGGATCCTCTCTTCTATCCTCTGGGTTATCTCCCTTATTATCATTCCTGCTTTACTTTAGCTTGAGCTGCAGAGAGACGCGCAACCGGAACCCTGTAGGGAGAACAGCTGACATAATCTAAACCTATCTCATGACAGAACTCTATAGAGGAAGGTTCTCCTCCGTGCTCCCCACATATCCCAAGCTTTATATTAGGCCTCGCTTTCTTGCCTTTCTCTACAGCTATTCTCATGAGAGCACCTACGCCATTCCTATCCAGAACCTCGAAAGGATTATGCGTGAGAATCTTCTTGCTCAGATATTCGGGAAGAAACTTAGCTTCTATGTCATCCCTTGAGAAGCCAAAGGTTGTTTGAGTTAAGTCATTAGTCCCAAAGGAGAAAAACTCAGCGTGTTTTGCTATTTCATCAGCAGTTATAGCCGCTCTGGGCAACTCTATCATCGTTCCAACGCGATATTCAACTTTAACACCAGCCTCAGAAAAAACCTCTTCAGCAACCTTAATAACCATCTCCCTTAAAATTTCCATCTCCTTCCAGTGGCTCACTATAGGAAGCATAACATCAGGGATCACCTTATATCCTTCCTTAGTCAGTCTCGCTGCAGCTCTAAATATTGCCCTAACCTGCATTTCGTAAATCTCAGGGTAAACAATTCCCAAGCGGCACCCTCTAAAGCCAAGCATAGGATTCGCTTCCTGAAGAAGCCTTACCCTCCGTAAAAGCTCTCGCTTTTCCTCAATAGCTTTCTTATTTGCCTCAGGGTTCCTATTAAGCTCTATAAGCTCCTCGAGTATTTCTCTCTCTTTGGGGAGAAATTCATGGAGAGGAGGATCAAGAAGTCTTATGGTAACGGGATATCCCTCCATAGCCTTGAGTATCCCATAGAAGTCTTCCTCCTGCATGGGCAGTAATTCCTTGAGAGCTTCTTCCCTTTCTTCCTTGGAAACCGCCATTATCATCCTTCTAACCACTGGAAGCCTGTCTTCTGCCATGAACATATGTTCGGTACGACATAAGCCTATTCCTTTCGCCCCGAACTCTCTCGCTCTACGCGCATCCTCAGGGGTATCTGCATTAGCCCATACCTCAAGACGCGCTATCTCATCCGCCCATGAGAGAAGCTCTCTAAACTCACCGCTTAAGGAAGGCTCTATCATAGGAACTTCCCCAAGTATGACGATTCCCCTACCCCCATCTATAGTTATAACATCTCCCTTTTTGACTACGATATCTCCAACGGTAAATAACTCCTTCTCAAGATCTATGCTTATATCCTCACAACCCGCAACGCACGGTTTCCCCATTCCTCTGGCAACAACGGCAGCGTGACTCGTCATGCCTCCCCTGCTCGTTAAAACCCCCTCCGCAGCAAAAAGCCCATGTATATCGTCAGGGGTGGTTTCAGGTCTCACAAGTATCACTTTTTCCCCTTTGCTCCCAAGCTCGCTCGCTTCATCAGGATCAAAAACAACTTTACCGCAAGCCGCACCGGGAGACGCAGGAAGCCCCTTCGCTATGACCTCGTACTTAGCTTCAGGATCTATCTGCCTGTGCAACAGCGTTTCAACCTGCTTCGGCGAGATCCTCATAACAGCAGTTTCCTTATCAATTATTCCTTCCTTAACCATATCAACCGCGATCTTTACCGCAGCTTGAGCGGTTCTCTTAGCAGTTCTCGTTTGAAGGAGGTAAAGCTTACCCTTCTCAACAGTGAATTCTATATCCTGAACGTCCCTATAGTGCCTCTCAAGTCGCTCACAAACGCTCTTAAGCTCCTCGTAAACATTAGGAAGAACCTCCGCCATCTTATCTATAGGTAGAGGTGTTCTTATACCCGCAACGACATCCTCTCCCTGCGCATTTATAAGAAACTCCCCGTATATCTTCTTCTCGCCTGTTGAGGGATTTCTTGTAAACGCGACACCGGTCCCAGAATCATCTCCCATGTTGCCAAAAACCATGGTTTGAACATTTACCGCGGTTCCCATCTCATCGGAAATGCCATGAATCTTTCTGTAGACCTTGGCTCTCTCGTTATTCCAAGATTCAAAAACCGCAGCTATAGCCATAAACAGCTGTTCCCACACATCTTGAGGAAAGTCTCTACCTTTCTCTTTCCTTATAAGCACCTTATAATCTTCTATAACAGCTTTCCACGTATCGGCATCGACCTCATTATCGTACTTAAACCCCTTCTTCCTCTTCCATCTATCTATGATCTCCTCAAATCTATCGTGAGGGATTCCCATCACTACATTTCCAAACATCTGGATAAGCCTGCGATAGCTATCATAGGCGAATCTCTCGTCATTCGTTTGCAAAGCAAGCCCCTTAACCGTTTCATCATTTAAGCCGAGGTTCAGGATGGTATCCATCATCCCAGGCATAGATATAGGAGCACCTGATCTGACCGAGACTAAAAGAGGATTCCGGGAGTCTCCAAATTTTCTTAAGGTCTTTTCTTCCAGTATCTTCATCTTATCTTCTACATCCGCTTTTATTTCATCTATTATCTTTCTTCCTCTCCTCAGATACTCTCTGCAAACAACGGTAGTTATGGTAAAGCCCGGTGGAACAGGCAAGCCTGCTCTCGTCATCTCAGCAAGCCCAGCGCCTTTACCTCCAAGCAGTTCCCTCATTTGAGCACTGCCTTCCTCAAACAGATATATCAGCTTTTCTCTCATCAAGCAGTCCCCTCCTTTCGAGGTAAGATATTACCTCTTGGGCAGTTTCCTCTATAGCCTTGCTCGTCACATCTATTATGGGAACGCCAAGCTGTTTCATAACCTCCTCAGCATACTGTAGCTCTTCCATAACTCTCTCAAGCTTAACATAATTAACCTCGCTTCCAAGCCCCATAAGTTTAAGCCTTTCTTGCCTGACCTGTACGAGCTTTCCCGGTTCAACCGTTAAGCCTACTATTCTTCCTCTATCCATCTCGAAAAGCCCCTTGGGAGGGTCAACTTCGGGCACAAGCGGTACATTGGCCGCAAATATACCCCTATATGCGAGATACATAGAAACGGGCGTCTTCGATACCCTTGAGACTCCTATTAAAACAACATCTGCCTTCTTCAACCCTGGAAGATATTTACCATCGTCACACTTAACTGCAAATTCTATAGCTCTTATTCTTCTAAAGTAAGCCTCGTCCATCCTTCTAAGCAAACCAGGTTTCTCAGTGGGTTTTCTACCTGATGTCCTTTCCAGAGCCGATATTATGGGACCAAGAATATCAACGCTTAACAATCCTTTCTCATTCGATCTTTTCCTCATATACTCTCTAAGCTTCGAAGATGCAAAGGTATAAATTATTAACGGCGCTCCCTCCTTGACTGCCGTATCAAGAACTTCATCAACGTGCTCTTCCTTAACTATGTGAGGGAATCTCTCAATTTCATAGTTAAGGCCATGAAATTGAGAGAGAGCAGCTTTGCAAACGAGATCAGCAGTCTCACCAGTAGAGTCCGAAACGACAAAAATCCTCATGGCTCTATCAACCCGCCAGCAGGGAAATAGTTCCTATTCTCTCAACATGGTCTCTTATCATTTTAAGAAGCCTAAGTCTATTTAGCTTAAGATCTTCCTCAGGAGCCATAACAAGCACGTTATCAAAGAAAGAGTTTATAGCATCTGTCAGAACGAAAAGCGCTCTCATAAAGCTCTCATATTCCCCTTTAAGAAAAAGAAGCTCTGTTTCTTCCCTCAAATCAGAGAAAGAACGATATAGCTTCCACTCCGCCTCCTCCTTAAGAAGCTCTTCCCTGATCTCCCCCTCAATTTCTATTCCCTTAAGTATATTTACAACCCTAACGAATGCAGAAGCAAAGCTCCTAAAGTCCTCATCCCCAAGAAGCTTCTCTAAAACGGTAGCTCTCCTGAGCAGATCAAGAGGTCTCGACCAGTCGGGAGCCATAACCGCCTCAACAACCTTATGAGAAAATTTTCTCTCACGAAGCTGATTTCTCAACCGCGCTTTAAAGAACTCTATTACCTCGCTTCTAACAGAAGCAGGTGCCTTAAGCAGTTCTGTGCTCCTTGAAATAATCTCCTCAAGAGATAGATTAAGCTCCCTTTCCCATATTATCTCGTTTACGGCACGAGCTTGCCTCCGCAGAGCATACGGATCTTGCGATCCACTCGGAGATAAACCAGCCATGAAGCAGGAAACTATGTTATCAATCTTATCTGCAATTCCAACTATTATCCCCGTCCATGTCCTTGGGAGCTCGTCACCGGAGAAGCGAGGGAGATAGTGTTCGTATATGCCAAGAGCTACCTCCTCGCTCTCGCCGGATCTAAGGGCATATTCTCTTCCCATCACGCCCTGAAGCTCCGGAAACTCACTGACCATATCAGTTACGAGATCCGCCTTAGCAAGATAAGCGGTTCTTGAAACCAGCTCTGATGATATTGGAGAGCCAAGCTTGAGATTTATATCGAGAGAAAGGGCCCTTATCCTTTCCATCTTCTCATACATGGTTCCAATCTTTTCAAGAAAGATAACACCTTTAAGGAGAGGAACTCTCTCCTCAAGGGTATGTTCAAGATCCTTCTTAAAGTAGAAGTCAGCATCCTCAAACCTGGCTTCAAGAACTCTCTCATATCCCTCAACTATTTCATCCATGAGAGAAGCTCTATTATTACTTATCGCGATAAAATAGGGTAGAAGCTTTCCATCACTCTCATATACGGGAAAGTATTTTTGATTTACCTTCATGACCATGACAAGAACTTCGCCTGGGAGCTTCAGAAACTCTTTTCTAAAACTTCCTTTCACCGGCACGGGATACTCCGTTAAGAAGACATTTTCCTCGAGAAGCTCCTCGTCAAGAAGCTCCCTACCTCCAACCTCTCTCTGAAACCTTTTGACTCCTTCCTTAATTATCCTTCTCCTGTCAGCAGGATCAAATATAACAAACTGCTTCTTAAGCTCACTGAAAAATTCCTCAACGTTCCCAACCTCAATCTCTAAAGCTCCCATGAACCTATGTCCCCTTGTCTTTCTTCCACTCTTCAATCCCTCAAGGTCAAATTCAACCACCTCATCACCATAGAGAGCAAGAAGCCAACGTATAGGTCTAAGAAAGCGAATATTTCCCTTCCATCTCATCGATCTCGGAAGGGGAAGAGAAAAAATAAGATCGGGCAAGAGTTTCTTTAAGACATCAATTGTCGGTCTCCCCCGATGCCTTTTAATCGCAAAAACATACTCTCCTTGCTCCGTTTCCTTAACCACGAGCTCCTCAACGCGAACGCCCCTGCTTCTTGCAAAACCAATGGCAGCTTGTGTAGGATGCCCCTGCGCATCAAAGGCAACCCTTCTTGGAGGACCCCTGATCTCCTCAACCAGATCTTCTTGGATCTCGGAAAGTCCCTTCACGAAAAGTATCAACCTTCTCGGCGTTCCAAAAGTCTTAATTTCTTCAAACCCCAAACGCTCTTTTTTCAACGAAGATGTTGCGTTTTCCTCAAGAGCCATAAGAAGAACCGGAACACTGCTTGCGGGCAGTTCCTCAGTTCCTATCTCAAAAACCAGATCTCTGCTCATGAAAGAACGACCTCCTTAGAACTTATTAAGCAATGGGAAGCCCATCTCTTCCCTCTGCTTTATGTATGCTAAAGCACACTTCCTCGCCAGATTCCTGACTCTGGAGATGTAGTGGGTTCTCTCCGCGACGCTTATAGCTCCCCTCGCATCGAGAAGATTAAACGTATGAGAGCACTTTAAAACATAATCATAGGATGGGAGAACAAGCCCCTTATCGACGAGCCTGGCTGCTTCCCTTTCATACATTTCAAAGAGCCTCTTGAGCATGTCCACATCGGCTTCATCAAAGTTATATATGGAATACTCAACTTCGCCTCTATGGTGAACATCCCCATATGTTATGGATCCCACCCATTTAAGATCAAAAACTGACTTGACTTTCTGAACAAACATCGCTATTCTCTCGATACCATAGGTAAGCTCAACGGGAATAGGATCCAGATCAATTCCTCCCACTTGTTGAAAATAAGTAAACTGTGTTATCTCCATCCCATCAAGCCATACCTCCCATCCCAATCCCCAAGCCCCTATAGTAGGAGCCTCCCAATCATCCTCAACGAATCTTATATCATGTTCCTTAGGATCTATACCAAGTGCTTCAAGGCTTCTTAAATATAGTTCCTGGATATCATCTGGAGCAGGCTTTAATATGACCTGGTATTGATAATAATGCTGAAGCCTATTCGGATTCTCCCCATATCGTCCATCGGTGGGACGACGGGACGGCTCTACATACGCTACTCTCCAGGGCTCTGGCCCCAGCGACCTTAAGGTAGTCGCTGGATTCATCGTTCCAGCTCCAACCTCTATATCATACGGCTGTTGAATAATACAACCCTGCTCCGCCCAGAACCTCTCAAGCCTGAATATCACTTCTTGAAAATTCAAGTTCAACACCTCCTGAAACTTTTTCAAAAACTGCTCTTAGATAATTAAAAACTTCGTTCAAAGCACGAGGACTAAAATTCACCTTCTTAAAGAAGGAAAGAGGTTTTTCCTGAAAAGCTCTTATCAGAGCTATAGATTCTCCCCCAAGGTTAAAGCTTCCACTCTTTAAAGAGCAACTTTCACAAAGTGGGCCACTTGAAGAATCCTTAAGATAAGCAGCATCTTTAAGAGCTCTTCCGCAGTTGGAGCATACCTTAAACTCAGGAAGAAAACCCAGAAGATATAGAGCTTTTGCCAACGCTACAATTCTGAGAAGCTCTGGATCGCCTCCTTTTTCAAGCTCCCTAAAAAAAGAAAATGTTGTATCGAACAACTTGGCCTCGGGAACCCCATAGGGAAGAATCTCATTCAGGAAAAATAGATAGGAAAGAGCGCTTGAAAGCCTGTTTGATGAGGACCTTATCCCCAAGAAAGAATTAGCAACGCTAAACTCCTTAACATAATACTTACCTGAAGTGGAAAGGTAGAGCATCAAGGTTCCGTAATTAAGTGGCTCCATAGTTCCTCCAAACCTGTTAGGTATCCTTCTGGCACCAGGAGCTATAGCAAGTAGCTTACCCATCTCACGCGTGAAAAAGATCACCAGCTTATCGAGCTTCGCCTTCCACCTGATCATAAGAATAGATTCCAGTTTAAAGAAGCGTTTCCTGCTCACCCCTCCCACCCCAGAACGCGTAGGAAAACAAATGCAAGAGAAAAATATATAAGCAAGCCAGTTATATCGTTCATAGTGGTAATAAAAGGACCCGAAGCCAGCGCAGGGTCCACCCCAAGCTTATCAAATATCAGAGGAATGAGAGCTCCAACACCAGCAGCAACGGCTATAGCAATAATCATAGATATAGCTACGACGACACCGACCATATAATCATGATGAAGGGAAATTCCAACGCCTCCAACGACTAATCCGCTTATGGCTCCCATTATAGCGCCTACTTTTACCTCCCTTAAGAGAAGCTTCTTGAGCTTCTCAGTATTAACCTCGCCCGTCGCTATGCCCCTTATCACGATGGCAGCAGCCTGAGTGCCAGCATTTCCCCCAAGCGCCATTATCATAGGAATGAACCAAGCTAAGGAAACCACCACTTTTATAATAGCATCAAACGATCTTATAACGTTAGCAGATATAGATTCCCCCACGAGGCTCACCATAAGCCAAGGAAGTCTAAGCTTTACTATTTTCAATGACGATGTTTCAGCTCCTTCGTCAAGGCTACCAACCATTTTATATATATCCTCTGCCGCCTCTTCTTCTATAACATCTATGATGTCATCGAATGTCACTATCCCAACGAGTCTCCCCGCTCTATCCACCACCGGAACCGCAAGGAGATCATACTTGGACACCACACGCGCCACTTCCTCCTGATCCGTGTCAAGATTCACCTTTATAACGTTTGGATTCATTATCTCCGAAAGACGAAGATCTGGCGGAGAAGTCAAAAGATCCCTCAATGACAAAACTCCACTGAGCTTTCCATCTTCATCCACAACGTAGATATAATATATGGTCTCAACCTCAGAAGCCTTTTTCCTAAGCTCGTCCATAGCCTCCCTAACGGTCATATCCCTATGGAAAGCTATAAACTCAGTGGTCATTATTCCACCAGCGCTTTCCTCAGGATAGTAAAGAAGTTCCCTTACTTCCTCTGCATCTTCTCTCTCCAGAAGCTTAAAAAGCTCGTCTCCTTTTTCACCAAGATCGGCAAGTATATCCGTAACATCATCATAAGGCATCTCAGAAAGAGCACTCTTCAGCTTATCCTCGGGTAGAATATCTATAAGCTCCCTTAACAAGTCGAGCCTATCCATCTTATAAAGCTCCGCCATAACAAGAGCAAGCTGTTCCCCTTTAAGGAGCTCTATTATCTTACGACTTCTCTCCAGCCCAAGCTCCCCTATGAGGGTAGCTATATCTGCTGGATGAAGCGAATAGAGAAATCTGTCAAGCTCCTCTCTTGACGCTATATCCTCTCTATTCAGAAGATTTTCAGCCTTAGCCCTGATAGCCTGAAAATCCAAGTCTCTTAACATCTGTTTCCGATCTCCTCCAGTCTTCCCTAACCTTTACCCACAGCTCAAGGTAAACTTTCTTGCCCAAGATATGCTCTATCTCCTCTCTTGCCATTTTCCCTATCTTCTTAAGCATGCTTCCTCTTCTACCGATGATTATCTTTCTGTGAGAAATCCTCTCAACATATATGATAGCTTTTATATAAACGAGGTTCTTCCCTTCTCTTTCCTGCATATCCTCAATGACAACGGCAGTGGAATACGGTATTTCCTGGTGAAGCTCATAAAAGAGCTTCTCCCTTATAATTTCAGATACTAAGAAGCGTAAGGGCTGATCACTTATCATATCGTCTGGATAAAGTAGCTCTCCTTCCGGAAGAACCTCAAATATCTTTTCTAAAAGTACATCGAGATTAGTCCCCTTTACGGCTGATATAGGTATGACCTCCCTAAAATATACCTTGTCCTGATAGAGCTCGACCGCTCTCCAAAAGCCCTCTTTATATTCGAGCAAATCTACCTTATTAACGAGCAGGAACTTAGGCGTATCCACCTTTCTAAGAACAGATATAATTATCTCATCTTCCTGAGATAGCTCTTCGTCAAGCGCCTCAGCGAGATAGAGTATAAGATCGACCTCCTTCAGAGCATCGACAGCTATCTTAACCATTTCTTCGCCAAGCAAGTGTTTGGGCTTATGAATGCCAGGAGTGTCAACAAATATTATTTGCCCCTCGGGACGCGTAAGGATACCTCTTATCTGCGTCCTCGTAGTTTGAGGCTTGGGAGAAACGATAGCGACCTTCTTACCTAAAAGCGTATTCATCAATGTAGATTTCCCCACGTTAGGCCTGCCAACTAAAGCGACGAACCCAACTCTCTTCCGCCCACTCATCTTTCCAGCTTAAAAGCGAGAGGAAGCAGCTCCTCAAGCTTTCTCTCAACGAAATCTCCGCTAACGTTGCCCATCACAACGAGCATATCGCTTGAGAACTCACGCAAAACCTGCCTACACGCCCCACAAGGAGGTACGAACTCCGAAACGTCTCCCACCACAGCTATAGCTTTGAAGCTCCTATACCCTTCCGAAACCGCTTTAAAAAGCGCTACTCTCTCCGCGCAGATCGTCAATCCATATGAGGAGTTTTCGACATTACATCCTGAAAACACCTTACCCTCGCGAGTAAGTATCGCAGCCCCAACCTTAAACCGAGAATAAGGAGCATATGCAAAATCTCTGGCTCTTATGGCGCACTCAATTAGCTTTTTCCTCTCAATCTCTGTAAGCAACGAGCCTCACCCTCTTTTTCTTTTTAACTTCAAGCTTTATATCGAAGAGCTTCAAGCTCTGCTCTATCAGTTTAAGAGCCGAAGCTAAAACATCCGAATTCCCCACCGCCTTTATTACTACTGGATCAACGGCTATAGGTCTGTGATTAACAAGTATAACGGGACCTACACATCTAATAGAGGAGTTGACTATCAATCTCTCTCCTCCTATTTGAATTCCGACAGCTCCAGCGGCAAAAAGCTCATTAACTATATCCCTGAGATCACTATCATGTATTATATATGACTCTCCCTCTTCCTTTCTCGCATCGTATACCTTAATTATCACTCCTTCTCCCTCAAGGGGAGCAAATCCTGCAAGACTCTCGAGAGCCTCGAGACGGGCTTTTAAGCTGAGCGCCTCGGTGCGTAGCTTCCTTAATCTGGTTTCGAGCAGATCCATAGTGAGAACGCTCACTTTACCATTATCTATCTCTATTCTTATCTCGGAAGATAATCCCTGAAGAATTGGATTTTCTTTGATTGCGGAAATTGTCTTCGATGTGAGAACTCCCTCGGCATCAAATACAGTTATTTTTCCATCACGTGATCTCTTTATCACGATTTCGGCTCTGTCTCTAAAGTCCCTTACACCGGGATCTAATGATATTATCCTCAAGACTTCCTTTTCTTGTCTCCTTCGGCTTTCCTTTACTATAGTTTCATGAAGAAAGCGTCCATAATAAAGTATAGCGCTCATAGTTTCCTGCGCAGTGGGAGCAGACTCTGTCTCAAATCTGAATTCCGCAAGCGCGTTTCTCACCAAGGGCGCCTTAGAAACACCAAGCTGATTCGCGAGAAGCTCGTAGTATTCAAGAAGAATAACAGCCATTCCCTTGGCTTTTTTCAGCTCTGCTGCTTCCCCACCAAGCTCATAAAGCCCCAAATTCCTTGCCAAGAAAACCGTATTAAGAACCACCAGAGCTAATATCAGCCAGAGGAGCAGCCTTTCCCTTCTCGCTGGGCTTCCAAACATGCTCCTCATCACCCCATATTTCTGTAGCGAGAACCCCACCAGATATAACGAGTTTAAGCCCCTGCTCAATCGTTATCGGCAGGGGAATTACCTCACTTGGTGGAACGAGAACCATGACTCCCGAAGTTGGATTAGGAGTCGTGGGAATGAAAACTATAAGAAGCTCTTCCCCTTTAGGAGTTATCCTTCCTCCCCGCTTATTAGTAACAAAACCTATGCAGTACATTCCTCTCCGCGGATATTCAAGGAGAACGACCTCTCTGAAGGATCTGTCTCCTTTAACGAGAAGAACTTCCATTATCTGTTTTATAGTCATGTAAACTCCCCTTACAAGGGGGATCTTTGCCAAAAGCCTTTCGTATATTGAAACGAGCTTCTTACCTATGTAATTCGCAGTAAGCATACCGATCAAGATTGTCATAAGTATAAGAAACCCCAGAAAGAGAAAGCTCAATCCCGGAATTCTATAACCAGTAAGCCTATAGACTATTCCTCCGAGGTTGGCATCGACCCATAAAAATATCTTGTAGAAAACATATATAGTAATTATCGCAGGTATAACAAGAATCAAACCCGTTAGGAAATAGTGTCTAAGCTTTCTCAAGACTCTTCTCCTCCCTTGAGACCAGAACCTTTTTTATCCTGTTCTTTCTCACCTCAAGCACCCTGAGCCGGAGTCCCTCAAACTCAGCCTCCTCCCCGACCCTGGGTATCCGTCCAAACAACGAGTATATAAGACCCGCAACGGTATCGTAGTCACGCTCATCGAGATCGATATCCATCTCTACCAGATCTAAGAGGTCTTCCATGTTAAGCTTACCATCAACTATAAACGTGTTTTCATCCACTTTTTCTATTGTGGGTAGTTCTTTATCATACTCGTCTTCGATTTCCCCTACTATCTCCTCAAGTATATCCTCCATGGTCACAAGTCCCGCTGTACCGCCATATTCATCTATAACAATAGCTATATGTATCTTCTTCTCCCTAAGTTCCTCGAAAAGCTCCTTAACGAGCTTGGTTTCGGGAACAAAATAAGGAGGTCTCACGAAGCTTCCTACCTTTTCCTCCCATCTTCCCTCTGCCATTACCGGAATCAAATCTTTGGCGTAAAGCACGCCGATTATATTGTCTACCGTGGACTCATACACCGGAATACGAGAATGCCCATGCTCCTCAATAACCTTAACGGCATCTTTAACCGTTGAGGAAGCATCCAGGCAAACCATATCAAGCCTGGGAACCATTATCTCCCTAACGATCTTATCCTCGAGCTCTATCACTCCCTTTATTATCTTCTTTTCCGATTCCTCAAGCTCCACCTCCCCACCTTTCTGAGAAATCAGCATCTCGAGCTCCTCGCGCGTGAGAAGCGGATAAAGGAAGCTCTTCTCATCATTCCTCGCAAGCAAGTTGGCAAGCTTAGAAAGGGTTACGGCGAATGGGTAAGCCACTATAGAAAGCACATACATAAGGTAAATGATTTTCTTTGCGAGTCCCTCAGCGTATCTTAAAGCCAATCCCTTTGGCGTTATTTCCCCAAAAACGAGTATGAGAAAAGTCATAATGCCAATTGCTATACTTACCCCAGAGCTCGGGAAAAGCCTTAACGAAAGGGAAGTGGCTAAAGCCGAAGCAGCTATGTTAGCGAGATTATTTCCTATAAGAATCGTGACAAGAAACCTCTGCGGATCCTCCAAAAGAAGCTTCCACGCCTTAGCTTTGGAAGGGTCCTTTTCGATCAAACTTAATATCTTTACTCTGCCTAAGGAGATCAAAGCGGTCTCCGAGGCTGAAAAAAGAGCAGATAATAAAAGAAAAAGGGCTAAGAAAAAAACCTCTGTACTAGGGAAATCCATCTTTCAGCCCTTCCTTCTCATTCTCATTATATCAGATATTCTCTCTCTTTTAAACGCATCCTTTCTTTATCTTCATTTGAAGTGTGATCGTAGCCAAGCAGGTGAAGCAATCCATGAATTACAAGAAGCTTAACCTCAGATCCAGGGGCCCAGCCTGCTTCCTCAGCTTGCGAAATTGCCCTATCTACGGAAACTATCACCTCTCCTAACATGAAGAATGGCACTTTCTCATCAAGCTCATCCACCATAGAGAAGGCCAAAACATCTGTCGAACCTTCCCTCCCAGTATAAGTTTGATTTATAGGTATCATTTCTTCATCGCTAACAAAAGCTATGCTAACCTTCAGCTTAGAAAGGGGTATTTTCCCCCTATATTCTCCCCCGATAACCCTACGAGCTATCTCTCTCACCTCTCTCTGATTTAGCTTTACCCTCCTTAATAGCTTCCTTGGATCGCTTATTAGCACCCTCAACATCCTTTCCCCCTTCTGGGTACTCAATTCTCGAGTGATACATGCCCCTTAAAACCTTAGTAAACGCTCTTACTATCTTCTCCAAATCCTCGAAGGAAAGAGGTGACTCAGAAAGCTGACTATCCTCAACCTTAGCTCTGACTATTTCCCTTACCAAGCTCTCGATCTTGGAGGAGTTCGGTTCCTTCATAAGCCTCGCAGAAGCCTCTACCGAATCCGCAAGCATAACTATAGCTGCTTCCTTGCTCTGAGGCTTAGGCCCAGGGTATCTAAAATCGTCTGGATCGACATCCTCGCCACGCTCCTCTTTCGCTCTATGATAAAAGTAGGAAACTATAGTAGTTCCGTGATGCTGAGCTATTATGTCTATGATAGGCTGAGGAAGCCTATACTCCTTCGCAAGCTCTATCCCATCCTTGACATGCGAGATTATAACTAGAAGACTAAGATTCGGAGTTATTCTTTCATGATAATTATCCTGATCGATCTGATTCTCAACAAAGAGGTGGGGCCTCCTTATTTTGCCTATGTCATGATAATAGGACCCCACCCTCGCCAAAAGGGGATCAGCCCCAACTACCTCCGCAGCAGCCTCAGCAAGATTGGCAACAAGCAGGCTGTGGTGATAGGTTCCAGGAGCCTCGACTTGCAGTCTTCTTAAGAGGGGATGAGAGGGATCTGCAAGCTCAAGCAAGCGCAGTGGGGAAAAGATGTCAAAAAAGTTTTCAACATAAGGCAAAACTCCCATAACAAGTATGCTCGAGCCTACTCCATTTAAAAAACCATAAAAAACGTTAAGAAAGAGCTCCCTGAAAGATGAGTTTAGAAACAAACCTATGGCAGCAAGCGATACCGAATTAGCAAGACTCATAAACGTACCTGCTCTTATAAAAGCTCCTCTATGTCTTATATTTCTCACATATTTTATGCCTATTAATCCCCCAAAGAGCCCCAGTGCCAACGGTGTGAGCCCCGCTTCTCTAAAGAAGCTCAAAGCGAAAGCCATGACCATTGTCATAAATATGCTAAATCTCGGATTAACGAGAATAGCATACGATAGGGAAATTATCCCTATGGGGACGAGAGCTGGAGAAACTGACGTCAGAAACTTACCTGCAAGCAGAATAGCGGAAGAAGATGTAAGGAGAAAAAGAAGAAATCCATTATCTTTCAGCTTATCCGTATACCATTCATCTATGTAAACGAAGCTTATCCATACGAGAAGGACAGATAAAACAGCGATCGCAAGAACTTTAAAGAGGAGTCCTTCTCCCAAAAGGCCAAGAGATTTGAGAATCAAGAGGTGTTCTCTCTTCAGTTTCTCTCCCTTGCGTACTATAAGCTCACCCCTTTGAACTTTTATCACAACCGGCTTAATCTCTTTCATAGCAAGCCGTCTCTGTCTCTCCGTTTCCTTCTCATCAAATCTAAGATTAGGTTTCAAGTTTCTTAAAAGAATTTCCTTTAGCTTAGCTATAATAGGGCTCGGAACTGCAAGCTCAGAAGCACTTTTTAAAACTCTATCAACAAAGGAGGAAAGCTCCTCTGCTGAGACACCGTCTTTAAAGCCTTTCTTAACGAGCTTAAATATATAATCCTTTTGCTCAGGGAGCAAATCCTTGAGAGACGAAAGCTTGGAGGAAAGCCTTTGCAAAACCTCGCGAGTTATATCCTCATCTATTACAAAAACCTTCTTAATCCTTGAAGCCGCTTCCTTTTTAAGTCTCTCAGTGGCCTCTCTATCCAGTATCTCAGCATCCTGAGGAGCAACTATATCATAAGGTGCCTTCTCACCAACCCTTAAGGGAATCCCCAGTACCGATACCCAATCCCACGAGAGGGTAAAAAAGGTTATCCCCCAAAAGGCAATTAGCATCAATATAGCATGTCTTTTCTCCTTCCATAGAAGAGCCCATTTAGATGCTCCCTTCTTTTTCGACGTCATCTTCCCTCCTCATTTCATATTCCTCGTAAGCTTTAACAATCTTTTGAACAAGTTCGTGTCTGACAACGTCTTGATCGGTAAGGTACACGAAAGCTATACCGCTTATTCCAACAAGGATATCCCTTACCTCTATAAGTCCGGACCTTTTACCCGGAAGGTCTACTTGGGTTATATCACCGGTTATCACCATTTTAGAACCAAAACCAAGCCTGGTTAGAAACATTTTCATCTGCTCCGGGGTAGCATTCTGCGCCTCATCAAGTATCACGAAGGCATCGTTTAAGGTTCTTCCCCTCATGTAAGCCAAGGGTGCTATCTCTATCGCCCCACTCTCAACTAACTTTTGGAATCTCTCAACACCGAGCATTTCATAAAGAGCATCATAAAGAGGCCTTAAATAGGGTTCTATCTTCTCTTTAAGATCCCCAGGCAAGAAACCAAGTTTTTCCCCAGCCTCAACGGCGGGTCTAACCAGTATAATCCTCCCTACCTTTCTCCCCTGAAGAAATGAAACGGCCACCGCCACCGCGAGATATGTCTTACCAGTGCCCGCGGGTCCTATAGCAAAGGTTATATCATTTTTCCTTATAGCCTCAACATACTTCTTTTGACCGATGGTTTTAGGCCTTATAAGTTTACCTCTTTCTGTAATCTGAATTACATCTCCATATAGCTCACCAAGCCTGAGATTTTTCCCTTGTTTTAGCATTCTTATGCTATACTTGAGCTCCTTCAACGTTATAGGATGCCCCTTTCGAGCTATCTCCATCATTTCCTGAAAAAGTATGCCCGCTTTCCTAACGGATTCCTCATCACTACCAACCATAACAAGCTCGTTTCCTCGCGGGAAAATCCTAACATTAAAGCTTTTTTCAACGAACCTCAGATTTTCGTCTTCCTTTCCCGCAACGTTTATCATAACGGCATCATCATCCGCCCAGAACCTTATTTCCCTTCTGGAACTGACCACGCTTTAAAAATCACCCCCTTAAACGGACTCTACTTTCTTCACTTCTGGAACATGCTTTCTTATCGTACTTTCTACCATCCCCTTCAAGGTAAGCGTAGCAAAGGGGCATCCCCCGCAATGCCCGGTTAGCCGGATTCTGACCGTGCCATCTTCCTCAATGCTCACGAGCTCCGCACCTCCACCATCAGCTGCAAGATAGGGGTTAACCAGCTTATCCAACACCTCTTTTACTTTCTCCTCAAGTCCCATTAGGCAAAACCTCCTTTAAACAGGATATGCATAATCATCCCACGGATCTTCAAAACCTATATCGACCTTACACTTTCTGGCATACTTTCTCATCAGAAACTCGAGCGCAACTTGAGGGAAAAGAGCATAAGTTAAAACATCTTCTGGTTCCATTGCAAATATACCAAGCTCTTTCTTACACCTGTCGAGTATGGGTTCTAAAAGATCCGCTGGTCTACAATCTATAGGCTCCTCATCACCTATAGCCTTTTTCTTGATCTCCGGATCTATGGGACCCGGAGGTCTACCATAAAAGCCCTTTATATAATCTCGCACTTCCTTAGGAATAACCTTATCTCTCTCACCGAGAAGGACATTTAAAGCAGCCTGTGTTCCAACGACCTGACTCGTTGGCGTCACGAGCGGAGGATAGCCGAGCTCTTTTCTAACCCTCGGAACTTCCTCAAGCACCGCCTGAAGCTTATCTAAAGCATTCTGCTCTTTAAGCTGGCTTACCAAGTTAGAGTACATACCTCCTGGAATTTGATATATTAGAATATTTATGTTAACTATGGGATCTATAAGCTTATCCCTGTGATTTTCCCTGACCTTTCTGAAATATTCTGATATACAGACCAGAGCATCTAAGTCTATACCCGTATCATACTCAGTTCCCCTAAGGACATAAACCATGGTTTCAGTAGGAGGATGAGAAGTACCAAGCGCAAAGGGAGACATCGCGGTATCTACAACATCAGCGCCAGCCTCTATAGCCTTAAGAAGGGTCATAGAGGCCATACCGCTGGTATAATGAGAGTGGACTTGAACGGGTATATCAAATCGTTCCTTTATAGATTTAACAAGTTCATAAGCAGCGCTGGGAGAAAGAAGCCCCGCCATATCCTTTATGCAAATGGAGTCCGCTCCAAGCTCCACCATTTCCTTTACCATTTCCATATATTTATCAAGCGTGTGAACCGGAGATATAGTATAGCTTATCGAAAGCTGAACGTGCGCTCCTTCCCTCTTGGCGGTCTCAGCAGCAACTTCCATATTTCGGACGTCGTTTAAAGCATCAAATATTCTGAATATACTTATGCCGTTTGCTACCGCCCTCTTGACAAACTCCCTCACGACATCGTCCGGATAATTTCTATATCCCACGATATTCTGTCCGCGCAGAAGCATCTGCAAGGGAGTTTTTCTAAATCTCTTTTTAAGCTCTCTTAACCTCTCCCATGGGTCTTCATCGAGAAACCTTATACAGGAATCAAAAGTGGCTCCTCCCCAGACCTCTACCGAGTGAAAGCCTACCTCATCCATTGCCTCCGCTATGGGAAGCATCTCATCGGTTCTCATTCTCGTGGCTATGAGAGATTGATGACCATCTCTTAACGTTAAATCCGTTATACCTATTTTCCTTTTAGACATATTATAGCACCTCTTTCTTTTTTGCCTCCTCCCACCATCTTTCCATCTCTTCTAAACTAAATGATGAAAGCGGTTTGTTTTCTTCCTTAGCCTTATTCTCTATATAGAGAAATCTTCTTTTAAACTTCTCATTAATTGAATGAAGCGCGATCTCCGGATTCACGCCGATGAACCTCGCTAAGTTAACTATCGCGAAGAGGAGATCACCGAGCTCCTCCTCCATCTTACCGCGATCCCCCTTAGAATACGCTTCCCTAAATTCCTTCCACTCCTCCTCTACCTTTTTCATCACCTCCTCAGTCCTATTCCAGTCAAAGCCGACTCTCCTTGCCCTCTCCTGAAGCTCATACGCTCGCAACAAGGCAGGAAGATGCGGTGGAACACCATCTAAAATCGATTTCTTTTTCTTCTCCTTTTTCTTCATTGCCTCCCAGTTTAGCAAAACTTCGTCTGAATCCTTAAACCTCTTATCACCGAAAACATGAGGATGTCTCCTTATAAGCTTATCATTGATGCCTCTAATCACATCCTTTATATCGAACAACCCTTCTTCCTTGGCTATCTGCGCTTGAAATATTATCTGAAGAAGAAGATCCCCAAGTTCCTCTTCCAGAGAAGAAAAGTCCCTGCTCTTTATCGCATCCACAACTTCATAAGCTTCCTCAAGAAGATAAGAAAGCAAACTGTCTAAGGTCTGCTTCTTATCCCAAGGACAACCATTCTCACCGCGTAGCTTCTCCATTATGCCAACGAGACGTTCAAATTCTTTTCCCGCCATGCTTCCCTCATCTCCTTAAGATCCGTAAGCGTTTTTGATAATACCCTTTGAACCCCATTTAAGGAGAGAGAATCTCTCTCAAATCGCAGGTTATCCCCACAAAAGCCAACGGAGAGAAGGTATCTCCTCACATCCGATCTTCCACCCCATATGGCAGGATGGAGCAAAAGCCGAAGCCCTCCCTTCCTGAAGGAAATTTCAGAAACGCCAGCCTCTTCTGCCATAACTTTAAAATGAATCGTTTTAAACAGATTTTCAACTGGCATTGGAATCTCGCCAAATCTTTCCTTAAGTTCAGCTCGCAAGTCCTCAAGATCATCTATGGAATTTATTCCGATAAGCCTCCTGTAGTAGTAAAGCCTCTCCTCTCCCTCTTTAACATAGCCCTCCGGTATAAAGGCATCAAGCCCAAGATCAACTTTTGCAGAAATCACTCGCGGAAGCTCACCCTTAAGAGAGGTAATTGCCTCTTCAAGCATCTTAGAATAGAGGTGAAAACCAACTGCATTGACAAATCCATGTTGCTCCGGGCCAAGAATGTTTCCCACGCCTCGGATTTGCATGTCTCTTAGAGCAAGTCTCAGAGACGAGCCAAGCTCTCCAAACTCCTTGATGGCTTCGAGCCTCTTAATCGCTGAATCCGTAAGCGAATCCTCATTCTCATATAGAAAGTAAACGTATGCTTGCTTATCCGCCCTTCCCACTCTTCCTCTAAGCTGATAGAGCTGAGCCAAGCCAAGTCTTTCCGCTCCACGAACCAGCAAGGTATTAGCGGAAGGAATATCAAGACCATTTTCGATTATCGTTGTGCATATCAAAACATTGATTTCACCCGATATAAAATCAAGCATCACCTTCTCAAGACGCTCCTCTCCCATCTTTCCGTGAGCAATGCCTATCCTTGCAAAAGGAACGAGCTTAGAGATTCTCTTAGCAAACGAGATCAGATCCTCCACTCTGTTATGAACCACAAAAACTTGCCCGCCTCTCTCGAGCTCGCGGATTATCGCTTTCCTGACGAGCTCATTATCCCATTTCCCAACGTATATTTCTACATTTCTTCTCCCAGCGGGAGGAGTGTTTATTACACTTATATCTTTTATTCCACTTAAGCTCAAGTAAAGCGTCCTTGGTATAGGCGTAGCTGTTAGAGTCAATACATCTACGTCCACTCTCATTTTTTTTAGCTTTTCCTTCTGCATAACGCCAAATCTCTGTTCCTCATCTATTATAAGCAGCCCAAGATCCTTGAAGGTTATGGCATCGCTTAAAAGCATATGCGTACCTACAACTATATCGATGCTTCCCTTTCTTATTCCTTCCATAACCTCACTTTGCTCTCTCCTTGAGAGAAACCTGCTTAGCATAGCCACATTCACGGGAAAGCCTTCCATCCTCCTCTTTATGTTGAGATAGTGTTGAAAGGCGAGAACCGTGGTAGGGCATAAGAAAGCAACCTGCTTGCCATCCATAACTGCTTTAAAAGCAGCTCTAAAGGCAACCTCCGTTTTACCGTATCCCACATCCCCGCAGATCAATCTGTCCATGGGACGAGTAGACTCCATATCCCTTTTGACATCCTCTATTGCTCTCAGTTGATCTGGCGTCTCATCATATTCAAATCTCGCCTCAAATTCTCTTTGCCATTCGGTATCCTTCGAGAAAGCATATCCCGGTGAAACGCTCCTTAAAGCATATATTCTTACGAGTTCCTTAGCTATATTCTCTACGTTTTTTTTAACCCTCTTCTTGAGAGCAGACCATCCGCTTCTTTTAAGGCTGGCTAAGGGAGGAGACTCAGTCCCACCGAGATATGGAGAAACCTTATCGATCTTGCTCGAGGGAACGTAAAGCTTTTCGCCATTTGCATACTCAAGAAGAAGATAATCACCCTCAACCCCATCGACCTTTATCCGTTTTATTCCCCTGAATATGGCTATTCCATAATCTTCATGAACAACATAGTCTCCCTCGCTAAAGGAGAGCTCTCTTTCAAGAACACCGGGGAGATGAGGATTCCAAGGAATGTTTAAGCCATCTTCTATATCCTCTCTGTATAAGAGAAGAAACGGCTGTTCTGCTTTTCGTGGAATCGAAATATTCTCTATCGGATAAGCCCATATAACAAGTGAATCCCGAGATAGAAACTCCCAAAAACGCCCTTCTTCTCCCATATTGGGTGGAGGAATTCTATACTTTTTAAGGCTCCTTGCCCTCGCCAAAGGATCATCAGGATCTGATAATCCTATATAGTCCACCTCCTCCCCATAAAGGGAAACGGTTATAAGTCCCTCAGGTGTTCTTATCTCGAAGACATCCCCCCTTACCGTAAATTCTCCTCTATCGAGAGGGGGTTCGCTTCTCCTATAGCCAGCTTCTTTAAGGAAGGAAAGAAGCCTGCCATACCCAAGGTACTCACCTTTCACCACCGTCAAGGTCTCTCCACGTATAAAGTCTCTCGAAAGCGCAAGCCATTGTGGCATAATGATGATAAGGTCTCCTCTTAGTGAGAAAAATTCCTCGACACTCCTTACTCGAAAAACGCTTCCTGGAAAGGCAGAAGCAAGACCCTCCTCAACATCGGAAAGAATAGCCCCCTCTGGCAGGATAAGACATACGTTTCCCCAGGGGCTGTTAAAAAGCTTTCTAATTATATACCAAATACCGCCTTTTCTGACCCTGCCTACTCGAACGCATCTTTCCGTTATTAATTTATCTCTAAGCTTATCTATAAAGGATTTACTGCTCATCTTCCGAACTACCTTTAAAATTAAAGTTATAAATAGACATGGCTTTCTCTATCCCATCGCTTAAGATGGATTCAATCGCATCTGCAGCCCTTGATAGAAAGAGAGGAAGTATCCTCATCTCTTCATCACTAAATTCACTAAGGACGAAATATTCATATCCCTGCGGAGGCGGAGGCCCTATACCCAGACGAACACGCGGGATCTCCCGCGTTCCAAGCGCGGTTATAATTGATTCCATACCCCTGTGTCCACCAGAGCTTCCTGACTTTCTTATCCTTATACTCCCAAAGGGAAGATGAAGATCATCATATATTATCAAGAAATCAGAAGGCGAGGCTCCATACCTCAGACTTAACTCCCTAAGAGCCTCGCCACTCCTATTCATATAAGTCATCGGTTTTACCAGTACTATTTCTTTCCCCTTCCTGCCTATAAGAGCATTACATTCATATACCTCTACTCTTACCCCCCATCTCCCCGAAAGAAGATCTATTACCCTAAAACCTATATTATGCCTTGTAAATTCATATTTAGAACCTGGGTTCCCCAAACCTACTATAAATCGCAAGCGAGCGCGTTACTCCTCCTCCTTTTCCTTGCCCTTAGGAGCAACCTCAGGCTCCGCAGCCTCCTCTTCCTCCACTGCTTCCTCGGCCACTTCTTCCTCAACGGGCTCAGATATAACTACCACCGTTGTCTCAGGATCCTCAAGCACCTTAACTCCTTCGGGAAGCTTAAGATCCTCAACGTGAATCGCATCTCCCATTTCAAGTTCGGTTATGTCTACCTCTATCCTCTCAGGGATATTTCTCGGTAGACACTCAACCTCAACACTCCAAAGCTGTTGCTCAAGTATCCCTCCCATCTTGACTCCCTTACAAACATCCTTTCCCAAAAGAACGATGGGAACCTCAACCGTAACCATCTTGCCCTTCTCAAGCTCGAGAAAGTCAAGATGCACAATTTCGTCTGTCAAAGGATCAACCTGAATTTCCTTAAGAAGAACATCGTAGCCCCTGCCATCATCGAGCTTAATGGTATAAACGGTATGCTCAAGATCCTTGAATGATACCTTTCTGACAATTTCTTTCCTCTCAAACTTAATCGGAATACTTCCAGCACTGCCACCATAGAGAATGGCAGGTATAAAACCATTCCTCCTTAGCCTCTTAGATTCGCCTTTTCCTATCCTTTCTCTAACGTAAGCTCTAAGCTCAGATGCCTTCATTTTTCTCCCTCCCGCTTAAACAGCATACTTACCGACAGATTATAATGTATCCTTCTTATCGCCTCCGCAAATAGAGGCGCCATCGACCTTATCTCTATCTTATCTATTTTCTTTTCTGGAGATAGAGGAATGGTATCGGTCAATAAGACCTCCTTTATCCTGGAGTTTTTTAATCTTTCTATAGCTTTACCCGATAGAACCGCATGGGTAGCACACGCGTAAACCTCGGTTGCTCCCCTTTCCAATATAGCTTCAGAAGCGTTAACAATAGTTCCAGCGGTATCTATTATATCATCTACTATTATGGCTATCCTGTTTTTGACCTCTCCAACCACCTCCATGACCTCAGAAACGTTAGGAATCTCTCTGGGTCTTCTCTTATCAACGATAGCAATGGCAGCCTTCAAATGCTCTGCAAATTTCCTTGCCCTAACCACACCTCCAACGTCGGGAGATACAACAACTATATCATCCCTTTCTCCAAGCTTCTTAGCAAAATAATCCGCCAATATGGGAATAGCAGTTAGATGATCAAGAGGAATATCGAAAAATCCCTGAATCTGACCCGCATGAAGATCCGCCGTTAGAACCCTATCTGCACCAGCAGTTGTTATAAGATTAGCGACAAGCTTAGCAGTTATGGGCTCTCTTCCTTGTGTTTTTCTATCCTGACGCGCATATCCATAGTATGGAATAACCGCTGTGATTCTCGCTGCAGATGCTCTTCTCAGTGCATCGAGCATAATGAGAAGCTCCATAAGATTCTTATCCCCGGGATAGCAAGTAGGCTGAATCACGAAGACATCCGCACCTCTTACGTTTTCCTCAATCCTTATATATATTTCTCCATCACTGAACCGAGATATCTTGGCATTAGAAAGTCTTGTCCCCATGTGAGAAGCTACCGCCTCAGCGAACTCGGGATTAGCAGTCCCCGAAAAAATCTTCAAACCGCTGTCAGAGGAAAAGCGATCAACCATCCTTTCCCTTACCTCCCCGCTTCTTCTTTACCCATCCCTCTATATTAACTTGCTTGCTTCTCGCTATAGCGAGACTATCCGGAGGAACATTCTTAGTTATCACGGAACCTGCCCCAGTCATAGCTCCCCTTCCAAGCTTAACTGGTGCTACCAGCATCGTATCGCTCCCTATAAAGACATCATCCTCTATATAGGTTGGGTTCTTCCTCACACCATCATAATTACAGGTTATAGTCCCCGCACCGACGTTGACCCGCTGACCTATAGTAGCATCTCCTATATAGGAAAGATGAGGCACCTTACTATCCCTTCCTATAAAGCTTTTCTTCACCTCGACGAATTTACCTACGTAAGCACCCTCATCCATAACGGTCTCAGGCCTAAGGTAGGCAAACGGTCCCACCTCACATCCCCGTGATATCTTGCTCCCCTCTATAACAACATTTTCCCTTATAATAACCTCATCTTCTATCTCACTATCCAATATTCTAACGTTCGGGCCTATCTTACACCCCTTTCCTATCTTCGTTCTTCCCTCTATGAAAGTCATAGGATAGATTATCGTATCCTTGCCCACTTGAACCTCGGGATGTATGTAGGTAGTACTTGGATCCTTAATAGTAACTCCCTCTTCAAGCATAAGCTCATCGAGCTTTCTTTTAATTAGCTCTTTCTCCAGGAATGCCAACGCCTTCCTATCATTAACCCCCATGACCTCAAGAGGATCTGAAACGGGAATGGCATTGACCCTGAATCCTCCTTCAACCGCTATTTCTATTAAATCGGTAAGGTAATACTCCCCTTGAGCGTTCTCTCTTCCAACCTTAACTATAAAGTCCCGAAGAAATGGGACATCAAAAGCGTAGATCCCCGCGTTTACCTCCTTCACTTCCTTCTCCTCATAGCTTGCGTCGGGTTCTTCCACTATTTTAACGACCTCTCCCCCCGCCTTTCTAATTACCCTACCGTAGTCCGTTGGATCATCCAAAATCACACTTAAAAAGGTTATGATATTCCCCTCCTTATCATGATAGGAGATCAATTCTTTCAGTGTCTCAGAGGAGACGAGAGGAACATCCCCCGGAAGCACAACGAGAAGATCATCATCTTTCCAGAAATCATAAGCCACTCTCACAGCATCTCCAGTGCCCCTTTGCTCGCTCTGCCAGATAATTTTAACTTCCTCACCGAAGAGCAGATCCTCGATCATCTCACCGTTATATCCCACAACAACACCTACATTTCCCTCAAGTTCCTTGAGCGTTTCAATCAAATAAGAAAGCATAGGCTTCCCGCAGAGCTCATGAAGCACCTTCGGTATAGAGGTTTTCATTCTCTTCCCCTTACCAGCAGCGAGAATTAAAAATGACCTTTTCATGCTCTTAATTATAGCACACCAAAAATATAAAAAATTTTGGCTGGGGCGCCAGGATTCGAACCTGGACCGCAGGATCCAAAGTCCTGTGTGCTGCCATTTACACCACGCCCCAACCTTGGCAAAATCTAATTATAGCAAATATCTTGGAAAAAGAAAAGTCCAAGATTCACACTGGGCTTATACAGCTTTCCCTGATATCTTTTATCCGATTATTCTCATCGACGAAAACGAGCTTTACGATCACGCCACGCTTTATCTCCTCCGGAGAATACCAAGCATATGCAGCTATTATAATTTTGTCCCCTACTTCTCCTAAGCGCGCTGCAGCCCCATTTAAGACAACTTCCCCTTTGCTCCGTTCTCCAGGTATTATGTAGGTCTCAAATCGAGCCCCATTCGATATATTGTAAACCCAGACGCTCTCAAAGGGCGACAATCCAGCAGCTTCCATGAGATCGGGATCAAGCGTGAGGCTACCTTCATATTCAAGATCTCTGCCTGTGATACGAGCTCTGTGAATCTTAGATTTTAGAAATTTTTCAAGCATTCTCATCACCACCCAAGATTGCATTATCAATAAGCCTCGCTGAACCAACATAAACTGCCAACGCAAGTAAAGTAGGTCCTGAAACATCCTCAACCGGTTTTAGCGTCTCAGGATCCCTGAACTCAACATAATCTATTTTGGTATAGGGGTGAGAAGATATCAATTTTACAATTTCCTCCTTAAGCTCGCTGACGCTCCTTATCCCCTGAGAAACGAGCTCCTTCGCTTTAAGTATAGATTTATAAAGACACAAAGCAGACTTCCTTTCCTCAGGTGAAAGATACACATTTCTTGAACTCATGGCAAGGCCGTCGGGTTCTCTGACTATAGGATGCCCTATGATCTCTATCCCAAGATTAAGATCTTTTACCATCCTCTTTACAATCAAGTATTGCTGATAATCCTTCAATCCAAAGATAGCAACGTGTGGTTTCACTATATTAAAAAGCTTTAAGACAACCGTTGTAACCCCTCTAAAGTGCCCAGGTCTTGAAGCCCCACACATGGGTTTAGATAGCTCCTTAACCTCAACATAAGTCTGAAAACCTTCCGGGTACATATCGTCTACGCTTGGCGCGAATAGGACATCGACTCCCACTTTCTCAGCGAGCTTCCTATCCCTTTCAAGGTCTCGAGGATAACGCTCAAAATCTTCAGAAGGCCCAAACTGAATTGGATTAACGAAAACGCTAACCACCAGTTTATCGCAAAGCTTCCTTCCAAGACGCATCAAGGAAAGATGCGCTTCATGGAAGTAACCCATTGTGGGAACCAAGCAAACTCTATATCTATTTTCACGAAAATGATTTGCTAAAGACTGCATTTCAGAAACATCCGCTATTAACTTTACGATTCCTCGCCTCCTTTCTCAAAGATATAATACTACAACATCCTCTTCTTAACAACACCATTCAGAAAGTAGTTAACTACTCTGGGATCGAAAACGCTTCCCGACAAGGACTCAACTTGGAGCGCAGCGCTCTCAATCGTGTGAATCACACCGAGCCTTCCTGAAAGAAGAGCATCGAAAAAGTTGGAAACGGAAACTATTCGAGCATAGTTAGTTATCCTTCCCCTCTCAAGATTTCTTGGATATCCTCCACCTCCAAAACGCTCATGATGCTGATAAGCCACGTGAGCCACCGTGAGAGGCAAGGTTCTTATGCTTCTTAATATTCCATAACCTATTAAAGTATGCATAGATGTTAGAAAATCAACCCCATCAGTACTTAAAAAGGGATTTAAGAAAAAGGATTCGGGATCGAGGAACAGCTTTCCAAGATCGTGAAAAAGGGCTCCCACACCTATCTCCCATATACTCCTTACTTTATACCCCATAGCCAGAGCGGTAAACATTGAAAGAACGCATGCATTAAGCCAGTGCTCCCAGAGCATTCCACCTTCTTCATAAGTAAAGCTACCTAAGCTCAGGAGCTTTCTGTCCCCTTTGAAGATCTCACGCAATAGCGCCGAAACTACCTTTCCCCCCACATTTATAAAAAGCTCTATTCTCGATTTTCTATCCGGAGGAAGCCTACCGAGCTTCTTTAAAAGCATATCGGCATTTTCCCAATCGAGCCCTTGAACGACGGTGCTCCTTAAGGAATAAAGCGTTCTTCTTAGACCAAGATAGATCTTCCTTATATCATAGAGAAAGGGGTTGTCCATCGATTCCTTTGTCGCTTCGTAAAGCTCCTTCTCCTCCTCGCTTTCAAAGACTATAACGTGCGTAATTGAAAATCTCTTAAGGCTTTTGACCTGTTTAACTCCAAGAACTACCCCTCTTCTTAAAAGAGGATTACCATCCGGGGTATAGATACTTCTTGCCAGGATCATTTCTCCCTTAACATCGTCGAGGTTTATTACCTTCAAGGGCCTTTACCACTTTCTGAATCGCTTCCTCGGGTGAAGAAGCGAAATCAACGAAACTATACTTAGAGGAGTAATATCTTATCCTCGCCATTTCCCTATCGTTCTGGGGAACTCCTACGGTAATTTTTTCGAGAAAAACTGAATATGCAAAGGTGAGACCACCAGAAGAGACAACCGCGGAGGAGATCCTATAAAGCGGGGAGAGATCTCGAAGAGATCGATAAAGACGCAAATTACTCGGGAGATCTCTTTTCTCAAAAAGGTTATAGTCCGGATTAAGAGGACCGAAGACGACATGGAAGTTAAGTCCAAAGGAGCTCGTCCTTTTAATTAGGCTCTCTACCGCTCTCCTTGTATAGGACCTTGGATCTGATCCTCCGAAAGCTATGAGAATGTCTATATCTTCTACAGCCTCCCCTTTAAGAAGCCTTATATTCTTAGGAGGATAAACGTAATCCCAGCCGCTAAAAATATAAGTCGCTTTTGCCCCTGCAGACTCAAGGGGAAGAAAATCGGGATAAATTAGAACATCAACCTTTTCACGGAAATCCCCGCGATTATCGAAAAGAACCCTTATTGAATCAGACGATAAAGATGACATTTCAGTTGCAGGATCAACTTCATCGGGAAGATCAATAATGACCATATCAGCCCCTCTCCTACCAGATCCAAAGGAAACCCTTATTCCTCTCTCTCTCAAATCTGAGGCAATAAAAAGAGATCTATAAACATGACCAAGACCGCTCCTTCTCGATCCCCCGCACAGAAAAGCAACAGATGGATTCTCACGCTCTTTTAAAAGCCTAACGAGGATCCTAAGAAGCTGAGGTTCTCTATAGCTTTCCATTCCTCTCCCTCAAGATCTCGAGGAAAATATCTGCAAGAACCGGATCAAACTGCTTTCCCCGATTTTCCCTTATCTCCCGCATTGCCTTCTCAAGCGAGAGAGCGCTTCTATAAGGTCTATCTGAAACCATGGCATCAAAGGAATCAGCGAGTGATAAAATCCTAACGCCTATGGGGATCTCCTCACCCTTAAGGCCATCAGGATACCCCTTACCATCCCATCTCTCATGATGCCACCTCACCCACTTCGCAACCTCTTTAAAGAGAGAGATAGGTCTTAATATCTCCTCTCCGAGAATGGGGTGCTTTTTAACCATATCATACTCCTCATCCGTGAGCTTCCCCGGCTTGTTAAGTATTCTTCCAGGAACTCCTATCTTGCCTATATCATGTAGCACCGCAGCATACCTCAGATTCTTCTTGTCCTTAGGGCTTAGCCCAACCTTATCTGCCAGAAGCAGTGCCCACTTCATAACCCTCTCGCAGTGTCCATGAGTATAAGGATCCTT
Organism: Synergistota bacterium; assembly: GCA_021159885.1. Classification (NCBI taxonomy): domain Bacteria; kingdom Thermotogati; phylum Synergistota; species Synergistota bacterium. The sequence goes on from JAGHDO010000068.1 coordinate 42,875, forward strand.
CATTTCTATCGTTTTCGCAAGCGCCAGCGTTATAGAGAAATAAAGCTCCTCTCTTTCCAAAACGTGAGCAAATAGATTCGCAAGTATAGTGAGAGCCTCTATATCTTGTGGCAGTATCTTCTCCCCTGTGGTTGTAACCGTAAGAACGCCATATATTTTGCCGTCTTTCTTTATCGGCACAGAAAGCTGTCCCTTTACTCTATCATCCCACTTAAGATAAAGAGGATCCTTTTCAACATCTCGCGCTATATAGGGTCTTTCGGTGCGGAAGACCTCAGAAACTATGTTACTTTCGCTAAGAGCAATCTCCCTGTCTTTGAATTCCTCAGGAAGACCACACGAGGCAATCTGATGAAGATATCCATCCTTTTCAAGCAAAAGCATCACTGATAGATATTTTAACTCCTTACAAAGCATTTTAACGAGCTCATTAGCCGCTTCTTCCATCTCAACGAGAGCGGTGAACCTCCTTGAAATCCCATAAAGTAGAAGCAAACGTGAGTGCGTCGCCCTAAGCGACTGTAGATATCTGATTCTCTCCATAGAGACCTCCATAAGTCCAGCTATGGCCTTCATGATCTCTAGATCCTCCTCATCAAACCTTTCTACTTCCTCACCTTCTATTACTATCACTCCCACAACTTTATCGCGAAGCTTAAGCGGTACCGCCATACCGCTACACATCATCGGACAAACCGCTTTGTGAGATGAGCAGGTAAAATCCTTGACCACAACGGGCTCCCCCGTCAAAAAAGCTTTCTCTACCATACTATTTCCATCAAACCTGAGCTCCAGTCCCTCACACCTCCCACTTAGCTTACCCGCACCGCAGATGTGCTTGAGCGACTCTCCCTCCTTTAAGAAGATAGCCACATTAACCGCTCTTAAATGATGCATTATTAGAGAAACAAGGGTTTCCATAAATTCCTTTTCACTGCCGTATCTTCTCCCGAGGTTGCGAGCTACATCATAGAGAATGAAGAATCTCCTGTTTGTCTTCTGAAGGGATGTTATAATTTCCGCCTTACTCAAGAATACCGCCATCTTAAGGGCGATGACCCTCCAGAAGTTAGTTTCCACTTCCAGATCGCTCTTTCCATAAAGAACTTTGACCCGGAGCACGCCCCGATTCTCAGTGCCATAAGAAATAGGAGTATAAAGAAACTCACCTTTCCTCAAGACATCCCTTTTCTCAAAAACCTCCTCTAAAGCATAAGCGATATCCTCACCCACATCTTCCAAAACCACCGTTTCAGAAACAAGCTTGACCTCCTTAAAGCTTCCTTTATCATAAATGAAAACTCTCACATCGCTATCTTTCATGCGCCACTTAAAAAACAAAATGGCTTCCTTTAAAACCGCAAGCTTCGTCAAAGCGCTACCAAGCTTTGAAGCAAATTCGGCTATTATGCGTCCAAATTCCTCCCTTCTTCTTATCCTTTTAACATCGTATAAATAAACCTTCCATACGAGAAAGGCAAGCAAAAGCAATATTAGAAGATCTATCCAATCTCTGTGAACGGAAAAGCCAAAGAAAGCGAGTAGAAATCCAATAATTACTCCAATAAGCAAGCCGAAAGCGCCTCTCACCGCTCCATCATCCCCCCTTTCATCCTCTTTAATATCTCCCATTCAGGATCCCTCCATAGAAATCCTACCTCAGGTAAAAGAGAACCCATATACTTGCTTCTCGCTTTCTCGTAGTCCCTGATTTCCCTGCCTTTAACCTCATGAAACACGAGCTGTGCTATCCTCGTTCCAGGGTAAAGATAAAGAGGCGCTACTCCAAGGTTAGCGAGCTCAAGTGTTATAACTCCCCTGTATCCTGGTGAGACGACGGTAGCGGTGGCAACAACGAGTCCCAATCTCCCCCATGAAGACCTTCCCTCAACGTAAGCCATATACCTATCGCTCAATGCTATATACTCAAGGGTACTCGAGAGGGCAAAGTCCCCAGGGTGGAGAACAAAAGCTTGTCCCGGCTCAAGAAAAACTCTCTCGCCAAGCATAGGCAAAAAGGGGGCATCTCCTCCAAGAGGGTCAAAAGCCCCCATAACTCTCTTTCTGAAGAGAACGAAATCAAGCCCTAACCTTACATCGAGGCTTCCTTTTCCCACCTGAAGAGAGGAGTCAAGCAAGGGTATTACCTTTATATCGCCGCTTTCTAAAGCCTTAATTATCTCCTGAGAGGGAATTACCGACATCCTGGAATTTACGCCACTCCTTTCTAAAAGCCCTCAGTTTCAAGGTCGTTAAAATAAGCTCGCTTATTTCCTTTCTCTCGGCTCCGCTTGAGATTGCTTTCCAGCCCGCATTAAATATTTCAGGAAGAGAGAAATCGATGGGAGGAATGGAATCCTGAAGTAAAAGAGAAGCGATATCCACTCGCTCAAAAGTAGGAACATCAAAACGTTGAATCAAAGAGATCCTGCTATCACCGTTGGGGAAAAGCGTTTCTCTTAAAGCAAACCTATAGGCGTCGCCATATCTCGAGAGAGAAGCGATATCCGCGGATTCTATGTCTTTTCCCCTCCACCGCAGGTAGAGAGAATAGAGGTAAGGATACAGCAATGGTTCCTCCGGAAATCCCTCAGGTAGCAACACCAGAAAGAAGTCATCGACGGGATAAAAGGTAGGACGTATGCCATCATAGATTGAGACTATTGGCTTAACCCCACATTCCTCCTCCAGATAAGCTTTAAGAGCCCATGGAACACCGGTACCACAACCTCGAAGGAGATAGCGAAAGAGACGCTCTAAGAGCACGATCGCTCTTTCATCTACACCCAGTGTAAGCTTTTGTTTTATGTACCTCAATCCCTCCCTGACGGTGGATAAGCATATGGGGAGCTTTTCGAACTCCTCTATATCAGCTCTTAGCTTCTTTAACCTGTACATCATAAGGTCTTCCATAACAAACTCATTATAGCATATGTGCGAAAAATAAAGGGAGAACCTCTAAAACGGGAGGTTCTCCCTATTTTCCCTTTCTGGTGGAGCTGGCGGGAATTGAACCCGCGACCTCTTCCATGCCAAGGAAGCGCGCTCCCACTGCGCCACAGCCCCAAAAGTCATATGTTATTATAAGGTCAGAGAAAGAACTTGTCAAGCAAGAATAGGATTTTCCTAAAGCAGGTGTCTACGGAGTATGAGCAAGAAAACGGGAAGCGTAAGGAAAAAGCTTCCTATCCATCTCAGCTCCAGGGATCCAAAAGAGCATCCTCCACCGCTTTTCCGCATTACTATAAGATCTTTCTCCACAACGGCGTATTGATTTGTGGAACCAAGAATTTTCATCACTATTTTATGAACCCCAGGTTCATCCGGTATAAGCGAAACTCTAATCGGATGATAGCTATGAGGCTCTATTCCCGGTATATACTCCTGATCGAATATAACTTTGGTTCCATCAGGCTTCTCGTCGTAGAAATTAACAAAAGCATCAACAACGCTCTGATCTGATGTGTTCTGTATATCCGCGAAGACATCCAGCCTTTCTCCTATCATCACCTTGGGCGAACTGAACTCCAGCTTACCATCGAGCTCCTTAAGCAAATCCTCTCCCGAATAAATCCCTACTACTGTCTGAGGCTTCGTGTAAACATACACATAGAACCATCCTTCATTATTGCTGTACTCATCTTCATTATCATGCTTAGGTATTTCTTTTATCTCATCATCTGGATCAAGCGTTACATGAATTTTATAAAGCCCATCGGGAACGTTAGAAATATCCCATGTTATCTCAGCAAATTTCCAGTTCTTACCGTCACCAAAAGCCGGTATCTCATCAACGGTAACGGTCCCAATGGTAGTTCTGTTAGTCTCTTTTTGATGGACTGGATCATACTTAGCATACTCAAACTTTACCTTAAGATCTTTAACCGTAACATCTGCATATGTGTTATATATCGCAAAGTTATATACCCTACACTTTATCGTAACCTGCTTGGTCTCGTCCTTGTAAAGAACTTGACCCAAGGGATAACCGTTCTCATCACAGAAGAACATTCCCCTTATCTGCGTCGCATCAGGTGCGTCGTTCCTTTCCCACTCATCTTCCTCCGTTTCCTTATTTAACCTCACCCACTTCCAGAACTTGGGAAGAGCAAGCGCAGGATCGGGAGCTACACCATAGCGTGGTAGCCACCAGTTATTCAGGGTATCCTGGGAGATCTTAACCACGTAAGAAAGCTTTAGCAACCCGGTATCGGTTGTGTAAACAAACGGGTGTATCTCATAACTGTATTCCGAGTTCAAAACCGGAACCTTGATGGTAAAACCGGATGTTTTTGTTATATCCGTCTCATTTATGGTCGTATTCGTAAAGCTATCATCCCACTTGAAACGAAGCTCACCGGATACCTTAACGCCAAATATCTTCTTTATCTTCCCTCCGAGGGAGATCGAGATATCCAGATCCTTCTGATTCTTCTTCTTAAAGATACTTTTATTTCCGTTTTTGACCTCATCCGTCCAAGAAACATCCCATGTAAATTTATCCCCTCCAAGCGTAAAGCTCGTTTCCTGAGTGAGGAGATTATTTTCGTCAAAATCATCAATTTGAGAGGTATCCATTGGGTATGACATTAATATTCCATTAACGTGAACCGGTTGATACCATTCCAGATTCCTTCCAGGAACGTTAGCCGTCTCAACCGGACCAGGAACCACAACCTGATAGAATATTTGATGGCCATCATCATCCTGACGACCTATTATGGGATATCGCCATATATCCACCTCCTGACACCTAAAAGCAACATAATCATCAGTCTTCGTCGAAGCCTCTACGCCAGTTTCAGTCTCATCGAGTTCTTTCTGATAGGTTTCGTTCGTTTTATACCAGGATTGGGTAAATTTCGCCTTAACACCCTCTTGGAATTTAAAGACCTTAAGATTTACTCCTCCCTTTTCGCCCACCTTTTCGCTTCTCGCGAAGCTACTATAGGTTTTCTGCTTAGTAGTAACAGCCGATTCTTGCGTATCCTTATCCTCAAACTCGGTATAAAGGAAGGACATTCTCGTGCAGTTTATGACCTTATACTTCCCATCATCATCCTGCGTGTAATCAAGGTGTTTGGGGGGCTCCTGCATCACCACAAGAGGCGTGATCATCTTATCCATAACTATGTGCGTCGGAGGACCGAGAAGGAGACTATCATCATCCACATCACCTATGGTCATCGTTGCAAGAGCGTCGGGATTGAAATTGTCCGGTGTCACATCGGTTAGCACATAATGTAAAGCATCGTTATAGAAATAGCAGGTAAGAAGACCGAGCTTGGAAGCAGAGCCGTCATATGATTGAAATTTAAGCAAAACATAAAGAGCGTTCTTTTGATAGGGAGGATTAGTTGGCGTATATTCACCCGTTATATTACCGAAAGCAGAATCACACACCTCCATGTTAAACATCTGGAAATCCCTAAGACGCATCGTGATATGTCTAACTTTAGAATCTTGGGGAGAAACGACAAAGAGATCACCCGATACCACGTCTTTATAAAAGTTAACGATTATAATCTCCTCATTACCGTCTCCGTCTATATCGCCAGATTTAACAGCCATACCCACAAATTCATCTTCATTAACATCACAGGACTCATCTATCCTCTTTCCAAATATCTTCTTTAGATGATTATCATCCGTTACCTTATAGATTTCAACATGCGTGGGATTGAAGTAAGTATTTTCCCATTGAAGCGAAACTATCGCTATTTCATCTTTCCCATCATTATCATAATCTCCCGCCGTTATTCCATAGAAAAATGGCCTATCAAGCGGATGAAGCTGGGTCTCCTCACTCAATATTTTGTCAAAGTCAAGCGTATCGGTATCAAATTGAGTTTCGCACTTAAGCACAACAATTTTGTAGTTTTTATTATTTCCCTGAGGAATGAGAATCGCAACTTCTGGCATGCTATCTCCATCCACATCAGCAAGCGTGGCTAAGGGAGCGTAACCGTGCCAGTCCTCTCCAATACCAAGCACATCATAATCCGGTACAAAGGAGTTGAGCGATGAGAGATCACAAAGGGTTACAGTACCATTGCCTTCTACCAATATCAAGAGCGCATCATATTCGCCATCACTATTCCAGTCATAAGCAACGATCGAGGGCCTGGTCAAAGAAATACCTCCATGGGGAAAATCAAATTTATCTTTAATTTCTCCTTCCTCGCTAAAATAAGCTATGCTAACATCGGTTCTATTCGAATCATCCATCCCCGCTAATACGAATAGAGAGTCATCGGCATACACGGTGCTTCTGGAATATCCTTGTAGGAAAATAGACGCTGGATATTTCTTATAATTAGTAGCTTTCCACGGCAGAGAAATGGTGTTAACGGTAAAACTGCTATCCTTATATGGAAAACTCTTTTTATCGCGGGGATTTAGTATATGCAAGGTAACTGACCCGCTTTTAGGATCCAAAGTGGCGATGAATATCTCCTTATCCTCCGCTACGCTATATTTCCCAGCGTAGGGATCGTTCGAGGCAAGCCTATCAGCAAAAGATGTCCCGACGATAAGAAGCGCAAACAGGATTACGATTACGACTATCCCCATGCTCTTAACCGCTTTCTTCCAGACACAGGACATTTTCGCTCACCTCTTTTATGGAATTGATAAAATAATAAATGAAGATGAGTCCAAATCGATGCCATAGGAGGATTTCCTCACCAATATTTTATCACAAGTCTTTATAGGTGTAATAGTTAAAAAGGAAAGGAGTGTTTTCAAACATGAAGGTTGTATTATTTGATGTAGATAATACGATGATTAAAAGCACAAAAGCTCATACAAGAGCTTTTATTGAAGGCTTATCCAATGTTTTCGGAATCGATTTTAAAGAAGAAGATTTCGAAAATGCAGGCCCTCCGGGCATGACGGATCTTGAAATAGCAATCGTGGCAGGTGAAAGAAGAGGAATATCACGAGAGGAAATTTTGAGAAAAATGAAAGAGATCTCGAACGCAATGGCTGAAAGCTTTGCTAAAAGTATCGAAAAGGGAGAATTGGAACTCCTTCCCGGCGTTAGAAATCTGCTTGAGGAGCTTAAAGCTCGCTCATTTACCCTCGGCGTCATGACAGGAAACTTCGAAAAGATAGCATGGATAAAGTTAAAGAGGGCAAAGATAGATGGATTCTTCTCATTTGGAATCTTTGGTGGAGAAGCAGAAAACAAATCGATGATGGGAAAAGTAGCGATGAAAAAAATAAGAGGGCTCTTTGGCAAAGAGCCCTCTTTCATTTGCATAATAGGAGATACCCCAAGGGATGTAGAAGCCGGAAAGTTAATCGGTGCGAAGACAATCGCTGTAGCAACAGGAAGCGCAACGGAAAGAGAACTTAAACAAGCGAAGCCAGATCTTCTTCTTAAAAACCTGGAAGATCACATTTTTATCCTAATCTGGATAGTTAAAGCCAGCGAGGCTTGAGACCCGCCCAAGATCTTACCTTTTCGTAAGCTATTATTCTCGGTATATTAGGTTTATCGCTGGGACCGGGATTCTTCATGTAGAAGGCGTTTACCTCATATACCGTTCCGGAAAGGCCTCTTTCGACGGCTATTTTACCAAGTCTGACCAGATCAACTATCAAGCCAGCAAGGGCAGGACTGTCATTTATTCTCGCATTGACTATGAGCTCATCAACCGCTCCGTTAAAGCTAACATATTCCATATGAAGTGAAACAAACTTCTTATCTCCCAGAGATTCTATATAGCCAGTAGGCTTTATATAGTGAGGAGCATCGTAGCCGAGAATATCCTTAACTATGCTGGATTTGGTCTCCTCCTTGCTCTTGTTTCTATCCCTATCGGTTAGCGCGAGAAAATCCATATTCCCACCTATATTAAACTGAGCAACATCTCTAACAAGCCTATTTCTTTGAGCCTGATGGGCAAGAAGATCAGCGGTAAGTGGAGTTGCTCCAGTAGCTCCATCATCTCCAAAAACGACGAGATTATGCTCCTCAGCAAGTTTAAGCATAATAGGATCATTGGCGAGAAGAGTGGGAATCGTATTTACGAAGGCACATCCCCCACGCTCCTTAGCATAAAGACAAGCAGCATAGAAGTACGCTTGGGTTGCGGTTAACCTCTCTTTATCGCTTTTCTCTATTGCTTCGAGAAACTCCTCCCTGCTCGAAAAAATCTTAAAAGACTCAGTCGTGCAGACGTTAACCAAGGCATCTACGCCGAGTTCCTTCCACTCATGGACGAGCTCCTCAATCGCTTCCCTAAGTGGTTTCTCATCCTCCCTACCACGCGCTTCGACCGGAAGATTCCTAAGGCTTCCTAAGTGTATCCCTCTCCTTATTCGAACGCCTCCTAATGTCTCAAATATCTTCCCATTCCAGTACTTTTTAACCACATCTTGAAGCGTGAGTCCCACCTTGGAATCATCAACGTCATAGCTTCCCACTATCTCTATCTCTTCCACCCTGATGGGAAGCTCATCCCTAAGCGGAATCCCTGCATATCCGAGCTCACCTCTCTTTATCCTTTCAACCCCAACCGCAAATACGCTTCCAACGAAACCTTGCCCCAAAATAGCTACCCTCACGAAAAGATCACCTCCTTGAGAAGTTTTCTCTATTCCATCTCCAAACAAAACAGATGGTTAAAAGAACCCTTATATTCGTGAGAACCGCAAGAACCCAGAAAAGCTCCTCAAGGAGCCCAAAGGCGCAGAAAAGCATCGTCAAGAATATCCTCTCATCCCTCTTACCAGAAAGATATCTCAGCGGTTCTATCTCTTTGTAAGCATCTTTCCCATAAGCCCCCTTGAATCTTTCCGTGGAGTAGCTCACCATTACTGAGCCAAATATCGCGAGAGCGATAACGTGAAGATACGAGCTGGGAAGCCCATAAGCCAGAGCGAGAAGAAAGAAAAAATCAACAAACCTATCTAAGAGCGAATCGAGCCAGCCCCCAAATTTGCTCTCCCTTAGAGAAGCTCTCGCTATCTCTCCATCAACTCCATCAAGTATTGAGCTCAACTGGTATATTACCCCTCCCCATAGAGGAGAAAAGTATGCCACCAGAGCCGAAAACATGCCGATTAGGAATGAAATCCAAGTCATACCATCTGGTGTAATAAACTCACAAACCTTTTCTGAAACCCACGTCGATATCCTTCTATTTATCAGCCTTGAGATTACTCCATCTCCCACTCCCTTAACTGAATTTTTTATTATAGCCTTACGCAGTACTGAAAGCTCTTCCGGTGTATCAGCATCCATCCAGAAGAAACCAGAAACTTCTGAAACTTTAACACGCGCTTCTTTCATGATCTCACTTAGCTCCACGCTTTCATGGCGTGAAACAAGCTCAGACGCTACCCTGAAAATATCATCGCTCAGAACAAAAAAGCCCGTATCAAGAGCATCGTAAACCTCAAGTTTCTTCCCTATGTCCACCACCCTACCATCTTTTATCCTTACCTTCGTAGCCTCCGCATGATCCACAAATCTGCCAATCCTATCAACTATGAGTCCCTCTCCACAAACTGCTCTTTCGATGAAATCTCTCTCATAAACGTGATCACTCATTATTAGAATGAACTTCCCATCAACGTAATCCTTAGCGAGATAAAGAGAATAACCGTTTCCCCTTTCGGGATAGTCATTAAGAACTACCCTTCCACTGAAACCATTCCTTTTCATAAACTTCTCATAAGCTTCCTTAAAAGCAGGAACCGTTATTACTACAAAATCATTAAAACCAAGATCTTTAAGATACCTCATCGTCCTATAAACGAGCTCTCTACCCGCTACTCTGATAAGCCCCTTGGGCATCCTTCCAGAAAGATCGCGCATTCGGGTAGCGAGACCCGCAGCGAGAAGAACAACCTTCATGGCAATCCCCTCCAAAAAGACGCTAAAAGAGGGTGGTTCCTTAAAAAGCAAACGTTCCCGCCAAAGGGGAAGAAAAAAAGAGAGAAAATTTGGAGAGTGTAATCCGTACTTAATATAGCATTAGTGCTATTTAGATGTCAAGAGATACAAAAGCACCGTTTCATTAGAAGCTTGACTTTGCGAAAGATTTTTGCTATCCTTTATTACAAAGACATATATTGACCTAAGTGGCGGAGAGTAGGTGAAAGCCACATCTCGCATGAGGTGTGGCTTTTCGTTTTGGGGATTTAAGAGAAAATGTCAATGCGAAGGGAGGTGATATCAAGGAAAAAGGTTGCTTACCCTTGTGGGTAAGCGCTTTACGCAAAAACCTTAAAAACTACAAGGAGGTGCCACCAGAATGAGTAAGTATGTTTTGTCTCTTGATGAGGGAACAACCAGTGCGAGGGCAATAGTCTTTGATAAGGAAAGCAATATTCTGGGAGTAGGACAGTATGAATTCCCCCAATATTACCCCAAGCCCGGTTGGGTAGAGCATAATCCCGACGAAATATGGGACGCCCAAGTTAGAGCATTTAAAACCGCTCTTGAAAAGGCAAAGGCAGAACCCAAAGATATAGCAGCGATCGGAATAACCAATCAGAGGGAGACCACCGTTCTATGGGACAAAAATACGGGAAAGCCGGTCTACAATGCGGTGGTCTGGCAGTGTAGGAGAACCGCAAGCATAGTCGATGAATTAAGAAAGAATCACTACGATCTCATCAAGGAAAATACCGGATTGGTACCGGACTCATACTTCTCAGGACCCAAGATCAAATGGCTTCTTGATAACGTTCCCGGGCTGAGAGAGAAGGCGGAAAAGGGAGAGATACTCTTCGGGACAATAGATACCTTCCTGATCTGGCGGCTAAGCGGCGGGAAGGTTCACGTAATAGATTACTCAAACGCCTCAAGAACCATGATCTTCAACATTCATAAGCTCGAGTGGGACAAGGAGATACTAAAGATACTGGGAATTCCAGAAGCTATATTGCCAGAGCCAAAACCATCAAGCGAAATTTATGGATACACTGATAAGGAAATCTTTGGCGCTGAGGTCCCGATTTCTGGAGATGCGGGAGATCAGCAAGCAGCGCTGTTTGGACAGGCATGTTATAAACCAGGTATGGTTAAAAACACCTATGGAACTGGAAACTTCGCTCTCATGAATACCGGTGAGAAACCCTACAAGTCAAAGAATTTGTTAACAACCATCGCATGGGGACTTAAGGGCAAGGTCGAGTATGCACTTGAGGGAAGCATCTTTATCACAGGAGCAGCTGTGCAGTGGCTGAGAGACTCACTCAAGGTAATAGAGGTTTCGCCCGAAGTCGAGCCCCTTGCAGCCTCGCTCGCCTCTAACGAGGGAGTTTACTTCGTACCTGCCTTCGTTGGACTGGGAGCTCCCTACTGGGATCAGTACGCAAGAGGAATCATTATCGGCATAACGAGAGGGACGAGAAGGGCTCACTTAGCAAGAGCCGTTCTTGAAGCCATGGCTTACTTAAGCAAGGATGTTCTGATAGAAATGGAGAAAGACAGTGGAATAAAGGTCGCAGAGTTAAGGGTTGATGGAGGAGCTACTAACAATAACTTCCTCATGCAGTTCCAGGCTGATATTCTCGGAACCAAGGTCATAAGGCCCGTAATTCAGGAAACCACCGCGCTTGGAGCGGCCTATCTCGCCGGGCTTGCCGTTGGCTACTGGAGCGACCAAGAGGAGATAGCCAAGATGTGGAAGGTGGAGAGAGAGTTCGATCCTCAAATGGACGAAAGCATGAGAGAGAAACTCCACTCCGCCTGGAAGGAAGCCGTCAAGAGATCCCTGAGCTGGGCAAAAGTTCTTAAAGATCTTGGATTGGAGGCGTAATAACTTCAAACGATGGATTCCGATAAGAGGGAAACCAAAAAGGTAGCAATAATAGGAGCGGGAATAGTAGGAACGGCGATAGCGCGTCTATTAAGCCAATATGAAAATCTTGAAGTGCATATACTTGAGAAAAACGCTGATGTGGGATGGGGAGCAAGCAAGGCTAACACCGCTATAATACATCCCGGACATGAGGAGGACCCGGATAAACACCCTCTAAGAGCCAAACTCTGCGTTAGAGGAAACAGAATCTGGCACAGCTGGGTAAAAGAGCTCGATATCCCCGCGAAGTGGCCAGGCGAGCTCATGCTCGCTTTTTCCAAAGAAGATCTTGAAACCGCAGAGCACTATCTCGAGTTAGGAGAGAAAAATGGTGTTCCAGGCGTAAGACTTGTCTATGGGGAAGAGCTAAGAGGGCTTGAACCTAATGTAAGCCCGAATGCTGTTGGAGCCCTCTGGGCTCCAACAGCAGGGCAATTAGCACCATGGGAAGCTATTATAGCCTTAACGGAAAACGCCGTCTCTAACGGCGCAAAGCTTCACACTGAGACTGAGGTTAGGAGAATCAAAATAGAAAATGGAAAAGTAAAGGGAGTTGAGACGAACAATGGATTCATTGAAGCAGATATAGTGATAAACGCAGCAGGTCTTTATGCTGATCAAATATCAAAATCCGCAGGCATAGATTTCGAGATCCACCCAAGAAAAGGAGAGTATTACCTCTTTGAGGAAGATGCCTTCCCAAAGGTAAATAGAATTGTTCATCAAACCCCTACTCCAATAACTAAAGGGGTATATTTAGCCACTACAGTGGAGGGCAATCTTATGATCGGTCCCACAGCAGAGGATTTGCCCGTTGAAGCGAAAGAGGACACATCAACAAGCAAAAAGGGGTTGTCCTTCGTCTGGGAATGGGCACAAAAGCTGGTAGCAGAGCTACCATCCAAGGGAAGAGTTATGAAAACATTCGCAGGTTTGAGACCAGAACCCCCTGATGGACACTGGATAATAGAAGCATATGATCGTCCATGGGGATTCGTAAATGCAGCGGGAATGAGATCTCCTGCACTTGCGTCAGCCCCAGCTATAGCAGAATATGTAGTTGAAGAGCTCTTAAGGAAAAAGCTTAAGCTGAACCTCAGGAAAAAGGAAAACTGGAACCCATACAGAAAGGGAATAAGGCGTTTTAAGGAAGCCTCCGAGGAAGAAAAGGAAAAGCTCATAAGGGAAAATCCAAAGTATGGCAATGTGGTCTGTATGTGCAAGGAAGTTAGTGAAGCAGAGATAATAGAAGCTATAGAGAGAATGCAAAGGATTGGTATAAAAACCATAACCTTAGATGGCATAAAGTTCAGAACTACATCTATGTTTGGCTGGTGCCAGGGATCGTTCTGCAGAATTCGAATAGCGAAAATAGTGTCAGAAAAACTCGGTATACCCCTATGGGATATAGCAATAAAGGATCGAAAAGTTAGCTACGGACTCGGAAATGTAAAGACCTTCTTCGTAGATAGCAAAGGGGTTGAGAAAAATGCGTGATAGATACGACACCGTAGTAATTGGAGGCGGACCAGCAGGTCTTTCCGCCGCTATAAAGGCAAAAGAACACGGCTTAAGCGTTCTGCTCCTTGAAAACAGAGACCTTCTTGGCGGAATACCTCTTCAATGCGTTCATCCTGGCTTCGGACTCCACTATTTTAAGGAAGACCTAACGGGAACGGAGTTTATCTATCGATTTATAGAAAAGTTTGAAAAACTTGGGATAGAAAGCTATACTAATGCTCATCTTGTGGAAATAGAGCTTGTATCCGATATAGAAAAAAGATTAAAAGTTATCACACCAAGGGGAGTTTTAAGCCTTCAGACAACAAGCCTGATCTACACAACCGGCGCCAGAGAGAGACATATTTTCGAAATCGGAATAACGGGAAATAGACCACCGGGAGTGTTCACCGCTGGAGAAGCACAAACGATGATGGATATATACGGAATCATGCCGGGCAAGGAAATCGTTATAGTAGGCTCAGGAGATGTCGGACTTATAATGGCAAGAAGATTTGCCTTAGAGGGAGCAGATGTCAAAGCGGTCATAGAAATAATGCCTTTCCCTGGCGGATTAACGAGAAATGTAGTTCAGTGCCTTCACGACTTTGATATCCCGCTTTACTTGAGCCACGCAGTCACAAGGGTTGAGGGAACGAAAAGGGTTGAGAAGATAATAGTCTGCGAGGTGGACGAAAATCTTCGCATAAAGGAAGGGACTGAAAAGGAAATATCTTGTGATACGGTAGTTGTCGCAGCGGGACTCGTCCCCTACATAAAGATCCTTGAGAAAATCGGCGTGCTGACAGATCCCGCAACTAAGGGACCTATAATAAACGAGCTTCTTGAAACCAGTATCCCTGGGACCTTCGTTGCAGGAAACGCCCTCGTTATAAACGATCTTGTAGATTATGTAGTAGAACAGGGAGAAAAATCAGCAGATGGAGCCCGGGAGTTCGTTGAACGAGGGGGTATTCCTACAAAGAGATGGAAAAGAATGGTAAAGGGAAGAAACATAAGGCTATTGGTTCCTCACTACCTGAGCGGAGAGGAAGATGTCATGATCTACGCGAGAGTTTTAAAACCCGAGGAGAACGTCAAGGTAAGATTTCTCGAAATCGAAAAGGAGATAAAGCTTCCATTCGTGAAACCTGCTGAGATGCTGAGACTGAAGCTAAGAAAGGAAGACATAGCTAAGGCAAAAGATAAGATAACCATGGAGGTAGTTCAAGCATGAGCGAGATAAAGCGCCATAAGATAACCTGCATAGTTTGCCCACTCGGGTGCGAGATAGAAGTAAAGACCGAGGGAGATAAAATTCTTGAGATAAAGGGCTACAAATGTCCGCGAGGTAAAGAATATGCCATTCAAGAAATAACTGCTCCTAAAAGAATAGTAATGAGTGTAGTTAACGTAAAGGGAAGCTATTTCCCCACAGTCTCGGTTAAGACCAACAAGCCCGTTTTAAAGAAACTTATACCTCAAATCATGAAAGAGCTATCCCAGGTAGAACTTGAAGCTCCCATACCTATAGGAAAAGTTGTTCTTAAAAACGTTGCTGGCTCGGGCGCTGATATAGTCACAACAAGGCCCGCACCGAGGTCGCGCTAAATATAGAGATTGGGCTCTATTCCCGCCTTTAGATAAAGGTGAGGAATAGAGCCCTAAAAATTATCATTCCTCCACAGATTTTTTGAACTCGTTGAAACCGCATCTACCACTTTAAGAAGCTTTTTCAATTCCGCTTTGGTGCTAACCAATCCTCCGGTTATAACGTTTATTCCCAACGCTTTAAAAAGCCTTCCGACCTTAAGGGCAGAGCAACCCGGCAGTATCTCAACTATCTCAACACCATTGGTTTTAACCTGATTATACGCTTTCTCAACCGCCTTCGAATCGAGCGCAAATATACGCAATATAAAAGGTACCTTTACCTTCCTTGCGTAGTGAAAATTGCATAGCTTAACGCTTATTATGCCATCTACTCCTATAGCTTTAAGGTACTCTACAGCAGCCTTTCCATCAGAAAGGCCATCTATGAAGTCCATATCAACGTAAACATCTTTTCCCGCTTCCTTACAAGCCTTTACCTCCTCAGGAAGCTTACATAAGCTGGAGTTTAGAATAAAGACGGTCTTAACGGGGATCATTGTGGGATCGATAAAATCCCAGAGAGAGGCTATAACTCCCTTAAGCAGGGGATTTATAACTCGCATTTCTCTCCTACCAACTTCCTGACTTCCTCAGCGGTACCGAGATTTAGCGCCTCCTCTGCGAGTTCTTTAAGCTCAGAGAACCTCAGTCTTCTTATTAAAGCCTTAGCGGGCGGTATAAGCCGCGCGTTCATGCTCAGCTCGTCCACCCCCATACCCACGAGAATAGGAATCGCCTCCTTTTGCCCCGCCATCTCCCCACAAACGCCCACCCATTTACCGCAGGCGTGGGCTCCCTCCACCACCATCTTTATAAGTTTCAAAACCGCGGGGTTCAGAGAATCGAAGAGATAGCTCAACGACTTATTGCCTCTATCGCAAGCAAGGGTATACTGTGTAAGATCATTTGTACCTATGCTGAAGAAGGCAACTTCCTTAGCAAGATGCTCGCTTACTATAGCCGCGGATGGGATCTCAACCATAATTCCCATCTCAACCTTCTCCGAATAGTCTACCCCCTTCTTCTCAAGCTCTTCCTTACATTCTTCAAGAATTTCCTTCGCCCACCTTACCTCATCGAGAGTGGCAACCATCGGAAGCATGAACTTAAGATTTCCCTTAAGTCCTGCCCTTAATATAGCTTTAATCTGGCTCTTTAGCAAGTCCGGATACAGCTTCTGAAGCCTTATTGCCCTTACCCCTAAGAAAGGATTATCTTCTCTTGACATAGGTATATAAGAGAGAGGCTTATCTCCCCCAACATCCAGCGTCCTTATTATAACGGGCTTATCTCCCATAATTTCAGCAACGCGGGAATAAGCCACATATTGCTCCTCTTCTGACGGCATCTCGCTCCTGTTTAAAAACAAAAACTCGGTTCTTAAAAGCCCTATGCCTTCGGCTCCAAACTCAAGGATTTCACTGACCGTCTCGAGATTACCGACGTTGGCTACCACCTCAATTCCATGTTCATCCAAGGTAATTGCAGGCTCCTTAGCCTTTGCCAGAAACTCTCTTTCGAGGGCTTCCGTCTCCTCTCTTTTTCTCTCAAAGACTTGAATGAGATCCTGAGGAGGATTCACTATGAGTTTTCCCTCGCTACCATCGAGTGCGACCCTGGTCCCGCTCGGAATTTTCATTACTTCCGATCCAAGTCCAACAACTGAAGGTATACCCCACATACGTGCAAGGATAGCAGCATGGGATGTGGTTCCCCCTTGAGCGACAGCTATCCCCGCTATAAGATTCCTATCCAAGGAAGCAGTTTCAGATGGAAGAAGCTCCTCTGCTATTAAAACCACTTTATCCTCTCCCTCTATCTTAAACTTAAACTCCCCCTCACCAGACAGAATTCTCAAGACTCTATCAGCAATATCTCTAATATCAGCCGATCTCTCCTTCATAAGCTCTGTATCCTGATTTTCAAGCTTTTCGGCCCATTCTTCAAGAACACTTGATATCGCCTCACTCGCAGAAGCGCCTTTCTCCCTGATAAGCGACTCAACCTGAGAGAGCATCTTTTCATCTTTTAAGACCATCGCATGAAAGTCAAATATAGCTGCTACCTTGGGATCCCCTTCCTTAGATATTCTCTCCTTAAGCCCTCTGATCTCCTTGAGCGCCAAAGATATAGCTTCTTTAACCTTTTGAAGCTCTTCCTCAGGAGATCCCTTTGACTCCTTTTTACTATCCTTCTTCCTTCTAAAAAAAACATAAGCAGGTGCTACCACATATCCAGGATAAACTGGCGTTCCTCTAAACTCGCCCTTTGTTATCGTTTCCTCCTTCTGAATATCAATGGATTCAGCCCTCCCAGATTCGCTCTCAACCTCACCAAAGCCCGACTCAACAAGCTCTTTCAATGCCTTAAGTGCTTCCTCTGCATCCTCACCCTGAGCGCTTATCCTTATCCACTCCCCCTTATTTGCGGTACCGTTAACTGCCATTTCCATTACGCTTTTGGCATCTGCTGGGGGCTTGCCAGCCGTGATATTCTGAACAATGATCTTAGACTTAAACTTATTCGCAAGTTGAACAAAAATAGCAGAAGGTCTCGCGTGCAAGCCCGTGGGGTTTATAATCTGAACCTCAACGCTCTTTACCTCACCCTTAGAAGCCTCCTTCTCCTTTTGAGGCAAAGGAGCTTCCTCTCCCTGAACCTTAATAACGGGAACCTCCTCTGCTCTTTTCTTTACTTCATCCAAAGATAAACCTTGGGCTGTAGCCGCCGCGGCGGCTACAGCCCCCTCGACCAAAGGAGCGTTGCATAGCTTTATTCCTGCCTGCATTTCCTCAGGCAAGGATTCCACACACATCTGCGTTGTCATTATAGCGCTACCAAGATCCATGAGGATCAAAACCCCATCTTCGCTATAAACTTCGTTTATAGCATTCAGGATCTTCTCAAAGCTCGTGCCTAAGCTTCCATCATCAAGCCCCCCGGCAGCCCTTATTGGGATTTCCTTTCCCCCCGTCATCTGCTTGGCAAGCTCCACCACACCTTCAGCCAATTTATCGCTGTGAGAAACTACAACGATTCCTACCATCTGTTTTCCCTCTGCCTCCTTTTATAAAGAGATATCCAGAAGCCAACCCAAGCTATTGGAAAGAGAATCATATTTAACCATCTATTAACCAGATAGAACATATATTCACTCCAAACGAGAGGCACTACGAATAACACCACTATGAGCCACCGTGGAAGGCTCTTTTTCTTCAATTTAAGGCTTTATCCCCCTTTCTCCTTTTCAACCTCAAGCATAGCTTTAAAAAGCAGATAGGAAGATGTAGCTCCTGGATCCTGATGCCCAATGCTTCTATCTCCAAGATAGCTCGCTCTTCCCTTCGTAGCCTTCATAGGAATGGTTTTTTTCATCCCATCCTCAGCAGCACTAACGGCAGCTTCAAGCATTTCTCTTAATGAAGCTCCACTTTTAAGCTTTTCCTCGAAGGCTCTCAAGGCAGGTGCTATAGCGTCTATCATCGTCTTTTCTCCCTCGGTAGCCTTGCCCCTCATCTGTATACCTTCTAAAGCAGCCTTTAGTGCCTGATAGAGCTCCTCCGGCGTTATTTCCTCCTTCTTGTCAAGAACCTTAGCAGCATACATAAAGGCTGTACCGTAAAGGGGCCCTGAGGCTCCTCCAACGCTTGAAACAAGCGCCATAGCACAGCTTCTCAAGATAGTGCCTATATCCTTATCCTTAACTCCATCTAAACTACTCATAATCTTTGTGAAACCTCTATCCATGTTTATACCGTGATCGGCATCCCCTATAGCGGAATCAAGCTCCGTGAGATAATCCTTATTTTGCTTAAGAAGCTCTGCAGCCTTTTGTAGAAATTTTAGTACATCTTCCTTGGTTATCGCCATTCCCTATACACCCCAACGCAAAGCTGGTGTCTTTACAGGAGCATCCCAAAGCTCCTTAAGCTCATCGTCGAGTTTAAGTAGGGTGATAGAAACGCCTTGCATTTCAAGTGAAGTTATGTAGCGTCCTATAAGCTTCCTCGCTATCTTTATGCCCTTACCCTCAAGGATCTGATGAAGCTTCCTGTAAACTATATAGAGCTCTATATCAGGAGTTCCTCCCATACTATTAACAAACGCAAGAACCTCATCTCCAGCTTTAAACGGAAGGTCCTCTATAACCGCCTCAGCGAGCATCTCAGTAATCTCGTCTGCGCTCTTCAATTTCATCCTTTGACGACCCGGTTCACCATGAATCCCTATGCCTATCTCCATCTCATCCTCAGCAAGCTCAAAAGTGGGCTTACCAGCAGCTGGAACCGTACAGGGAGTAAGCGCCATACCCATGCTTCTACCCCAGCCGTTCACCTTACGACAAAGATCTGCTAGCTTCTTAAGATCATACCCCTTTTCAGCTGCAGCTCCGCATATCTTTTC
Organism: Synergistota bacterium; assembly: GCA_021159885.1. NCBI lineage: Bacteria > Thermotogati > Synergistota > Synergistota bacterium. Next base: position 62,254 of record JAGHDO010000068.1, read on the forward strand.
AGCAAGCACGGTCGTTCCAACGCCACGCCTTCCCTGCGTGTAGAGGCTGTTCTCCACCGCTACATCATCATCAATTATCACGCTCTCCACTTCTATGCCCTCTGACCTAAGCATGTCAGCTGCCATATCGAAATTCATAACGTCCCCACTATAATTCTTAACGATGAAGAGTACCCCAGCACCACCATGAACCTTCTTAGCAGCCTCATACATCTGATCCGGCGTCGGTGAGGTGAAGACCTCGCCAGGGCAAGCAGCATCGAGCATTCCCATGCCAACAAAGCCGGCATGCATGGGCTCATGTCCGCTGCCTCCACCGGAAACTATAGCGACCTTATCCTTAACGGGAGCATCCGCACGATAGACGAAGTTAGGTCCAAAGTTTACCTTAACGAGCTCGGGCCAGGCTAACCCCAATCCCTCCAATGACTCCTTTACTACATCCTCCGGCTTGTTGATCAGCTTCTTCAACCTTACTCGCCTCCCTGTTCTCCCTCCTTCTTCTCAGGAAGGAAAGGTGTGATAAAGAGATCATAAAGAATCACTCCAAGAGGACCTCCAATCAGGGGTCCTATGATTGGTGCCACTATCCAATATGGACCGCTAAATAAGCCCTTGGTTCCAACGAGAGCGCCAAAAAGTCTTGGTCCAAGATCACGCGCAGGATTGATGGCGTATCCGCTGGGACCACCAAGGGTAAGACCCACGGTAAGAACCACAAACCCAACCAACAGAGGACCCATGTTAGCCTTAGCTCCAAGGTTCCTTTCATCCAACACGGCCATAACTCCGATAAGAAGCACCGCCGTTCCAAATATCTCAGCTATGGTTGCGTTAGCCAGTGAATAAGAAGCCACTGCCTTCGCCGTTGATACCGCACCCCAGAAGGCCTTCTCAAAGACGGATCCAGGTCCGGTACACCATACATTGGGCATTCCGGTAGCTTTAAGGCCATCATAGTAAACGAGATAAACGCCCAAACCACCAACAAAGCCACCAGCGGTTTGAGCTATCCAATAAGGTATAACCTTAGCCCATGAGAAGCCCCTCTTAACGGCAAGCGCAAACGTAACCGCGGGATTGATGTGAGCACCTGAAACTCCCCCAGCAGCATAGACGGCAAGAAAGACCGCGAATCCCCATCCAAAGGCTATGGTATTCCAGTTATACGCGACCGATGCCAATCTCGGTGCGAGTCCAACATGAGCCACGACGCCATCTCCCAAGAGAACCAAAAGAAACGTTCCGAAGAATTCCGCTGCCAGTTCTCCACCCAGCGAGTTCCGTTTCATACCTTTCGTCCCCCCTTCCGGTTAGTTGTTTTCCATAATCTATGCCCTAAAGGAAAAGCCACACTTTAGCTGTCCCCAAAGTGTGGCTTTCTCCCCTCCTCTGCCACTTAATCAATATTTCATTATTCTACAGTAAAGGATATCAAAAAAGCCTCACAAAGTCAAGAATATTTTCGGCACTCCTCCCGGAGAGGGCATGAGCCACACTCCGGATTTCGAGGTCTGCAAAATCGCCTTCCTATTGATATAAGTAGCTTATGAGCTCGCAATCTCTCACCCGGGGGGAAAAGCTCCATTAGTTTTACTTTCATAAATTCGTATCCATCTTTCTGTTCTGCAATACCAAATCTTTTTAAGATTCTGCCTATGTGCCTATCTATTGCAAAAGTGTTCTCATAACCAAGATGTAATAAAATAACATCCGCAGTTTTGAAACCTATTCCCTTTATGGAAAGCAAAGCCTCTCGAGGATTATCCTCTTTAAGAAGATTTCGCATATCTCCTTCCCATCTTTTAATAACCGCCTCTGCAAGGTTCCTAATCGTCCTCGCTTTAGCACGCTTAAGACCCGAGGGTGATATAAGCCTTTCCAGCTCGTTCTGTGATAGGGATATAATCTTTCGAGGCGTTATCTTTCCACTTAATGTATCTCTCATCAGATTAAAAGCCTTTATAGCATTCAAATCAGACGTATTTTGAGACAGCACGGTGGCTATCGCAATCTCAAATGGATCCTCCGAGATAGAACTTGAAAAAACACCATTTAAGCTTGCCTTTTTAAGAAGAAGGTCTCTTAGGCTCATGAGCAACTATGTAATTTCACTTAATCCAAGCCTTCTTAACGGGAGCCATGACCTTTTTACCGTTCGCAAGGGTTATAACTATTCTGAAAGCGCTATTCCTATCAGCAGCAACGCTATTATCGTAACACCAAAGATTAAGCCTCTTTTTCCCTGCCACCCTTATGTATATCGAACCATCGTAAGCGCTAAGAAGCTTTCCTCTCCCATCCGTAACAGCGATCACAGGATATCCGTTTCCATAGTAGGTGTCCCAGCGAGCAAAACCACCCCTGGTTGAGTAAAGCTCTATCCCAGTTATAACCGCATTCCCCTTAACCCTCAGTATCAAGTGAAGATCCGGTCTGTAATCCTTTCTGAGAACCTCAGCGCTTGAAACCAAATCCTTAGGCCCATTTCCCATTACCGTACAGCTTTCAACGATAAGAGGGGTTCTATAAATCTCCTTTCTCTTAACCAAGGAAACTGCCCTTCTACCGTTTGAAAACCAAATCGTTATTCTATACCTTGTGCGAGGATCATTTATACTTCCATTGTCCCAAACATAGAGATAAAGAAGCTTGCTTCCCATAAGAGGAATATTTACAGACCCATTAGAAAGATTAAGCAGATTCCCCCAGTCATCGGTTACGGCTATGACGGGTTTCCCATCACCAGGAATGGTATTCCAGATCGAATACCTTCCACTAACGTTCCTTATCTCAATCGCAGTTATGGAAACGCCCTTCCCTTTTAACCTCACAGCAAATCTTCCATCTCCATATCCATCTGGGCTTATTTCCTCCCACGGTCCAACGTAATCAAGGGAGGAAAGTCCATACAAAACGGCACTTTCTATATAAGGACCGATAGAGGGCCTTGAAAGCCGAGTAAGCTTCCAGTTGAAAAACTCAACGCTTGAGGAATATTCTCCCGTAGACCTTGCGAAGAAGCCCACATATTTAAACGGCGTCTTTCTAAGCAGTAAGCTTCCAACGAGCTTCCAAGAATCGTTAAGACTCCTTCTAAAGAGAAAATTAAGCCTACTCCCCACCTTTTTTACCATCAAGAATCCTTCCCTCGCCCTGAACGGCATCTCAAACCTGCCCTTTGACTCGGGAAAAGCGCTAAGAGAGAGAGGCGATAGCCTACAGTTGCCTGGTATAGATCCCTCAATCTTTACTCTATTTTTCCCAACTACCTCAAAAAGCAAGAAAAATGTCCTCGTTTCTCTCCCATCCCAGAGAATCAACCCAAATGAGCTTGACGGATATTTCATTCTCGCTTTAAAGGCGGTTTCAAACCTCCAGCTTCCCGCAGGAATTTCCTTCACAAGGAGGGGAGCCCCCTCTTCGGTCCTTCCCTTACGGTAGCACCCCCATATATCCTGGTAAGGGTTAGAAAACAGATAAAGCCTTTGAGCACCAAAGAAACGATAAACATCGTTCCCTTCTGGATCACTCCACCTCCAACCGAGAGCAAAAGAAGCATCTACTATAAGCCACAAGACGCAGATAATCACCACTCCCACAAACGCAATTTTTTTCATCTATATATCCCTCCCGAGAGCTTAAAAGATTCCTTAAAGAAGATTATAGCAGAAGAAAAAAATTGAGGGGCACCGCCTTAAGGCGGTGCCCCTCAAAGAAATGAACTCCCGTTTATTCCAGATTAGGGCCAGATTCCCCTAACCTTCATAGCCTCAGCAACTCTCCCTATGGAGAGAACATACGCAGCGGTTCTCATATCTATGTTGTGCTTCTTATGAATGTTGTAAACATCATGGAACGCCTTGGTCATTATCTTATCGAGCTCCTCGTGAACTCTCTCAACGCTCCACCAGTATCCCATTCTTCCCTGGACCCACTCAAAGTAAGAAACGGTAACACCACCAGCATTGGTAAGTATATCGGGCAAGCAGATTATACCCTTATCGAATAGAATCTTATCTGCATCCGGGGTCACGGGACCGTTAGCAAGTTCGGATATAACCTTGGCTCTTATCTTATCGGCATTCTCCTTGGTTATAACGTTCTCGAGAGCTGCGGGCACAAGAACATCAACCTCAAGCTCAAGAAGCTCCTCGTTGGTTATCTTGTCAGCATCCTCGTAATTAACGACGGATCCGGTCTTGGTCTTGACCTCCTTCACTTTCTCGTAGTCAAGCCCCCTCGGATTGTAAATGCCACCCTTGGAGTCGCTGACCGCAACAACTTTCACGCCAAGAAGCTCCGTATAAAGCTTGTGAGCAAAGGAACCAGCATTACCATATCCCTGAATGGCACAGGTAGCGCCTTCCTTAATGCCAAGGACCTTCATAGCCTCTCTGGTAACGAAAGCTCCGCCTCTCGAGGTCGCATCTCCTCTCCCCTCAGAACCACCAATGATGATCGGCTTACCGGTGTAAACCCCGGGCTCGCTCCAACCCTTAACCTTCTCATAAGTATCGACGAACCAAGCCATAACCTGAGGATTGGTGTAAACATCAGGTGCGGGAATATCATAATCAACGCCAACGAAACGGGATATAGCGAGAGAGTAAGCTCTGCTCAACCTTTCAAGCTCGGACTGAGACATCTCCTTAGGATTACATGCGATACCGCCCTTCCCGCCACCGTAGGGAATACCAACAGTAGAACACTTCCAAGTCATCCACGCGGAGAGAGCCATAACCTCTTCAAGCGTAACCTCGGGATGATAGCGAACTCCTCCCTTGTACGGACCGCAGGCGTTGTTATGATGGGAACGATAGGCCTTGAAGACCTTTATCTTACCATCGTCCATTTTAACCGGTAGGTGCATCACAAGAACCTCTCTTGGATATTTGAGAGCCTCGAAGAGATCATCGCTCACATCCTCAAGATAAGGTCTCGCAGCCTCCATCTGCCTTAGGACATTCTCAAATGGATTGGGTTTCTGCTCACACATATTTCATCCCTCCCGCAATTTTTTCTTTCTCCTTTTTCTCTCCTCTGCTCAACTTAAAGAAGATAAGGCTTTCTTACCCATTTCGTATCCTATTCCGAAAGCCTCCATGTTCTTCTCCTCCGTTCCCTTGGGAACCCTGTCAAGGATGGCTTTCTTAAACGAATCCTTGCTAACCACGTTCTCCATTAAGGCACATATTATGCCAAGAGCAAGTATATTGGCGAAGAGAGGCTTACCAAGCTTCTCTATGGTCGTCTTTATTATAGGCAAGTGAAGGATCTTCCCCTTAACCTGAGGCAGTTTCTGTACAAAGAAGCTATCAGCAACAAGCACTCCCCCCTTCTTAAGATCACCACCATATTTATCCGCCGCCTCTTGAGTTAAAACAAGCGTAATATCAGGAGAGGTAACCTTAGGATAGTCTATCTCATGATCGCTTATTACTACCTCAGATCTGCTTGCTCCTCCCCTTGCCTCCGGGCCATAAGACTGCGTTTGAACTGCATTTTTCCCCTCATAGAGAGCAGCCGCCTCTCCAAGAATTATGCCCGCGAGTATCATGCCTTGTCCCCCAGAACCGGTAAGCCTTATCTCAAACCGCTCTATCATCTACGCCCCCTCCCCTCTAATCCGGTTGCGCAGTTCCCCATAAAGCTCCGTATACTCTGGAGCATCTCTATCGGCGAATTCCCCTATGACTATCTTGTTTTCAAGTTCCTCGGGAGACATCCTCTTTGCTTTTGAGAGAGGAATGCTATTCTCCTTAAGCCACTGCATCATTTTAACTGCATCTCCTATCTTGTTTCTTCTACCAAACTGCGTTGGACAAGGCGAAACCACTTCCACAAAGGCAAATCCTTTCTTCTGTATGGCTTTTCTAATATAGCGCTCAACCTGTGCTACATGATAAACCGTCGTTCTCGCAACATAAACGGCACCAGCAGCGGAAGCAAGCTTACAAAGATCAAATTGCTGTTCTATAAATCCATAAGGCGCAGTCGTCGCCTTAGCTCCATGAGGCGTAGTTGGAGAGACCTGCCCTCCCGTCATGCCATATATATAGTTATTTAAAACGATCGCGGTAATATCGATATTCCTCCTTGCAGCATGTATGAAGTGATTTCCTCCTATCGCAGCGCAATCTCCGTCTCCCATGACCGCTATTATCTTAAGATTAGGCTTAGCAAGCTTAACACCAGTAGCAAAAGCGAGAGATCTTCCATGCGTGGTGTGTAGGGTATTAGCGTTAATATAGCCTGGTATTCTACCAGAACATCCTATTCCAGAAGTAACCATTATATCCTGAGGATTATAGCCAAGAGAATCTATAGCCCTCAGCATCGCGTGAACCGCGATGCCATGCCCACATCCCGGACAGAATATATGAGGGAAAAACCTCGTTCTTATAAAACGCATAATGTTCTCGCGCGGCATAGCTAAGCTACCTCCTTTATCTTTTCGACTATCTGAGAAGGGGTAAGTATATCACTGTCAAGCCTCGTTAAACTATAAACCGGACACCTACCCGCTACTGCCCTTTCGACTTCCCTGACCATTAAGCCTATGTTCATTTCTGGGACTATAACCGCCTTAACACTCGAAGCTATCTCTCTTAAAGGCTCATCTGGGAAGGGCCATACTATAATGGGTCTAAAAAGCCCCACCTTATATCCCTCCTTACGAGCTTCCCTAACCGCCCTCATGGCCGATCGAGCTACGCATCCAAAAGCCACAATTAGAATTTCAGCGTCCTCTACCTCGAACGTGGAATACCGAGTTAACAAATTCTTTCCTTTCTCAAACTTCCTTAAAAGCCTTAAATTCATAGCCTCTATCTTTTCCGGATCGTTAGTAGGGAAGCCCCATTCATTGTGGGTTAACCCAGTCATATGGAAGCAATAACCCTCTCCATAAGCAGCCATGGGAGGAACATCGTCCTCGGGATCCGCGAGATATGGAAGATATTTCTCAGGTGGTACTGTCGGTTTCTTTCTGTTAATTACTTTTATTTCGCTCTCATTGGGAAGCTCCACCCTCTCCCTCATATGCCCTACTACCTCATCACTCAAAATAACAACGGGAGATCTAAACCTCTCAGCCAAATTAGATGCCTCTATCGTAAAGTCATAACACTCCCTCACAGTAGAGGGAGAAATAGCTATAAGAGGAAATCCTCCGTGAGTCCCCCACCTCGCCTGCATAAAATCTCCCTGCATAGGTTTAGTTGGTGTTCCCGTGGAAGGCCCGCCTCTCTGAACATCAACCACAACGACTGGAATCTCAGCTATTATCGCAAAGCCAAGATTTTCCTGCTTTAACGAGAAACCAGGTCCACTCGTCGCAGTCATGCTCTTCAAGCCCGCGGTCGAAGCCCCAATCGCAGCAGCCATGCTTCCTATTTCGTCTTCCATCTGAATAAAAGTACCACCAACCTTTGGAAGCTCCGCTGAAAGAATCTCAGCTATTTCAGAAGAAGGAGTGATAGGATAGCCCGCAAAAAACCTTATACCCGCCGCAATCGCACCCATTGCTATCGCACGATTTCCTTGCCAGAAGACAACCTTACCCACTTTCTCCCGCCTCCTCAACGGTTATAGCAAAATCGGGACAATAGTATTCACACATCTTGCATCCTATACACTTCTCCTGATACTTAACCTCCGCTTTGAGCCTCTCTCCCAAAATCAAAACCCCTTTAGGACAGAAAGCTATACATATCCCGCATCCCTTACACCACTTCTCGTTTATCTTAACGGAAAATTTCGCAGCCAATCTCCATGCCCCCTTTTTAACAGTAGGTATTATTACCACCTGGCAAATTATACAACCATGCAAGCTAAATTTCAACCCCTGATAGAAGGAAAATAAAAAATTTAAAATTATAGCATCGGATCCAATAACACAGCTTTTTTGCTGTATACATCGCGCAAAACCAAAGCAGGAGGATCACTCCCCGCAAAATAGAAAGCAGTATCATAGAAATTAAGCTCTGTCCTCTCCCCCGTTTCAATGTAAGCCACTTCCCAAGGATAAAATCCCTCAGGAATGGTAAGGCCCTGCCAAGAAAGCATATTCCCCTCAATGCTCAAAGAGCGCTCCATTGAAATGAGCTCTTCAGGAGTAAAAGGATCCTTAATGACAAGGCTTACCTCATTTACCACACCCTCACGGCTTTTAAGAAGGAGCTTAAAATACAAGTTAGAGCTAACTGAGGAGCCAAGATAAACCAGATTCCCCAGCTTGATCAAGTTTTGATAAGCAAATTTTTCAGGAATAACCCAGGTATCACCTCCTTCCTCCTTTGTCAAGTCAATTTTGAGCCCGCTTGGTAAAAGAAGTTTAACGCTCTTAAGCGGAAATCTCTCTCCTTCCTTAACCCATGCCTCAAGGAGATAAGATGGTTCGCTCAAATCCAAGAGCTTAACTTCCCAAAACTTCAAATGAGTCTCTGCTATTCTTTCATTTCCCTTAAGTAGCCATTTCCCTTCTCTCTTGCCAAAAAGCATATGGTATATCTGCTTATGCATATACCCCCCAGAGCTTTCATACTCTACAAGGACATCGCCCTCCGCTTCAGCACCACCGGAAAGGAAAAAATTATCCTCTAAAAGCTCAATACTTTCTATCCTTCTCCAATTGAGTTGATCAAAGAAGTCATCCTTAACCATGCCATTAAATAGAAAATCCTCCGTGAGATAAGAATCCAATCTCTCCTTGCTCCCAGAGTTATAACCTTCCTTAAGCCTCTCAAGAAGGGAGTTTATGCTCCTAAAAGCCTCTTCGGCCTCACCTCTTCCAACCGAAATTATCAAAGTATCAACAGGAGTAAAGAAGCTTCCTCCGAAGAGCATCTCTCTCAGTATCCAACTTGCAGGATAACGATCTATACTCGATGCTATTTCCCTGCCCGCTCCTACAAAAAACCTCCCAAGATATGAAAAGATACCATCATTGGGGAGAGAAAGATAAAGAAGATTAACAAGCATGGAATAAAGGTCATTTAACCGCGGATCGTGAGGAGAAGTTAGAACAGCATTTTTCAAAGCTTCATAGGTTAGCTTTATATCGTCCTCCCTATTAAAGAGGCTTTCCACAACGCCATTTGTATCGATCCCAAAAGCGTTCAAGAAGGAAACGACGTAATTAACGAGATTCAGATCAAAACCCTTAAAGTGGATTTCAGAAAGCGAAGGATTATCATCAATGAAGGAAAGCTCATCAAATTGAGAAGATGTTCCCTCTCCAAAGGGAAGATCAAAGGATCCTGAAGATAATCTCAGAAGATAGAGAGCGGGCGAATTAGAATCGATGGTGAAAATCTCATTAAGCCCTGAGATCTCAAATGATCGCTTTGAAGTGAAGAAGCCTAAAGTAGAAGTTATCGAAAAATTAATACAGCTGTTTTTCACCCCTCCGGAAAGGATCTCTTGAGGAATGGCCTCTATACCAAAAACCCCACAAAAGCATAAAGAGCTACCCGTGGGCTGAAGTGAGATAAGGTAATCACTTCCTATAAGTGAAACCTCCACCTTAAAGTGATAGGGAAAGCCAAATTCAAAAGATCGCTCGTCGAGAGATCCCCCAGAGAGAGGAAGAGAGACAATAGCTGGCTCTGATGAAGTGGGTTTCCCATCCAGTGAGCTTTCTGAAGGAAAAACTTCTTCAGGTAAGCTCATAAAAGCACTAATATAGTAGGAAGAAAACTCGCTTCTTTCAAGGTAATCATCCACAGGAGAAACCTCTGAAATGAAATCTGAAAGCGGAGAAGCATTTTTCATAGAGTTAAGTCTTCTTCTCGCCAGGCTAGGATCAGACTCAAAGACGCCAGGAAAGAGAAAAAGCAGGGTCTTCGCGGTCTCCACCGGACTCAGATAAACCACTTCATCACTTGGAGTAGCAATCGTTAGAAACCAGCTACCCGAAGGAAGCAAAGCTCCTATCAAACTTAAGCCCTTTTTCCTAACCTTGACTTCAAAGAGATCCGATTTCGGTGTAAAGACGCTACCATCCACATTTCTGACCTCAATCTGACTCAAGCTAATCCCAGCGGGCAATATTATGCGTGCCGTTTTTTGGAGAGTATCAGGAGTTTTAATTTCCTGATACTCTTCGCACGCACATAGATATACAGAAATAAAAAGAAAAGCAATCAAAACTTTATTCCTTAAGATCACCTGGTATTATCTCCTCTAATGGCTTTTCAAACTTATAGATTATGGGATAGTCGAGATCCTTAGCCCACGCCTTTCCCTCTTCCTCATAAAATTCCACTTTAACTTCCTTAACTGCATCTTTAGCAACCACCTTACAGAAAAGCTTAGCATTTGAAGGCAGGTTACCTTTATAAATCGCCTCCTTAGCCTCTATTTCTGAAAGAGAACGCGCTATTTTATCGGCATTTTTAGCCCCAACCCACTTGTCTTTCTCCTGCTTTATGGATATTTTCTTACCATCAGGGAAGATAACGCTTATCTCGGTTAAAGAGTAATAATTGCTTCTTAAGGGACGCTTATCAAGAAGCTGATTAACCGAAGAAATCCTAAGATCCTTGGGGAAATATCTTCCAAACTTATAAACGCTGTTTGCCCCCTTGACCATTCCCCAGACGTAATCTCCATCCTTGCTCCAGCTATAAAGTACATCATACTTCTTTCCTTCCTTCGTTTTAAGCTCTACCACAAGCTGCGGAGAGTCTAAGCCAAACTTCTTGAGATTCTTAGGATTATCGATGATCTTATCAGCTTTTCCCTCAACTATATCCCACAATATATCGGTTAGCTTATCCTGATCCACAGGAAGGCGGGCAGGATAGATCATGTCCCACAAACTCTCCTTATTCCTCTTGAACGAGAATTTTCTATCATCCTTAGCATAGCTCATCGTAAAGCTTTCTATGGAAATGGTATTCTCAACAAGCATATCCTTCTGCCTTAAAGCAAATAGATCCTTATTCAGCTCCTTGAACACATAAGGAGCAACGAGGTATATAGCAGTCTTGCTTTTAAGCTTGAGATATCTTTCCGCGGTTATCGGGTTTTCCTTACCAAATAGCAGAGTTATTTTCTTTCCTTTTTTATTCTCAACGGTGAATATCATCGCTGGGTCGTCAAGCCCATATTCCTTAAGATCTCCAGAATCAGCGACTTTTTCCTTCGTAGCATTTTTCAAAGCACTAAACATAAGCATGATCGTCGTATCATCCGCACCCGTTTTAACCGGAGAAGCGATTTCCCAAGTATCTTTCCCCTTCCTTACAACCTTAACATCAAGATTCTTAGATTCTATCTTCAACTCAAAAGCTGATATCTCCTCGCTTTTCCAAGGGAGAAGTTTAGATTCCTCCTTTTTCTTTCTCTCAGACGGTATATCAAAAACAAATATATAGGTTAAAAGGGAGGCAAGTATAATGGTTAAAATCAGCGTGCTTCTCCTCATCACAATCTCCTCCTTCTAATCCAAGCGATACCACCAAGCAGGAACAGAGCTCCAGGAATTCCAACGAGAGAGAGCCAGAAATTGAGTCTCCCAAGCCACGAGGGTATTATAAAGAGCGTATACTTTCCTTTGCCTATGGGGAGCTGAACCAGCTTTCTCTCCTTGGAAAGATAAAAGACAAACTTTTCCACTAAATCTCCGTTCCCGGAAACTCTAAAGTAAGCGTTTCTCAAGAAATCGCTATCACCTATTATTATCGCTTCACTCCCCTTATTCTCACTCTTTACAAGATAGGAGATCGTCAATGGTCCCTTTATATCAATTCCCTTGTCAAACTTTATAGCTTTAGTTTTTGGGGTGATGCCCATTTCAAGCCAGCTTGTTGGTCCCGTCTTAAGCAGAGCTATATCCTTAAGCTTTCCTTTCTCCTTCCTTAAAGCAGTAGTTATAGGGAAAAAGGTAGCAAGATTGAACTCAGACAACACGTCATTAGCCGGATATCGAATGATAACAGGAGTTAAGGCATTGCTACCAAAAGCTTTTGCAAGAGGATCTATAACCACTCCATCATAAACGAAGGTCTCAAACAGATCCAGACACCACTTTTTCCAGCTTTTCGGAGAATCATATTCCAGCGCGAGAAAAATTTTCCCTCCGTTAAGGAAGTAATCCCTAAGCGCATTAAGTTCTACCGGTAGAGGTTCCCTTTTGGGAGCGACTATAACCACGCAAGAGGCATCAGGAGGAACCTTACCCTTTAGAAGAAGATTCAACCCCTTGGGCTCAAATCCCTTGTCTTTTAAAGCATCTCTAAAAGCAGATATTCCGTGATCATCTGGATCATCAAGTCCTGGCTCACCATGTCCCGTTAAGAAATAGATAATCTTTTCTTTTCTCCTCTGAACCTTTATTATCGCATTCGTTAAATTCTCCTCATCGAGATAATCTATTTTTACCTTGCTCTTCCCCTGAATAACCACAACTTGACCGAAGGAATCCACTCCATACTTTTTCGCCTTAAGCGGCTGCTTACTCGCATCAATTACAAAGTAATCTATCTTAGGGCAATAGTACTTATAAGTTTCCAAAAGCGTTCTGTATCTTTCCATATCATCGCGCGCTGGAAAGGCAAATATTTCTATCCTGTCCCTAACCCCTCTTAAAACCTTTATGGTTTCCTTATCAAGCGTATTATCCTTCCAAAGGGTTAGGTCCCACCTGTAATAGTGCCTATCGACGATAAAGTTTATAGATATAAGTATGCCGAGAATCAACAGAAAGTTCACAATGAGGGTTTTTCTATCGGTCATCTACTTCCACCTCCTCGACGAAAGAGAGATAACGGATAGGTAAAGAAAGAAGACCGTCAAACTTAGGAAGAACGCCACATCTCTGAGATCGATAACCCCCTGCGAGAAGTGTCTGACTCTACTGAAGATAGCGAGCTTTTCAAGTATTTTACCTACTATTGGAGAGGTAGCTCCGAAGTTGGAAGCAGCCCAATTAACGAACCATAGCAGTATCAATATAGCGAAGGAGAGCATAGAAGCGGTAGCCTGCCTTCTCGTGAGAGAAGCAGCAAACACTCCTGCCGCTATAAAAGCCGCTCCTGCAAGGAACATCCCTATGTATCCTGAAACAATTAATCCCAGATCAAGCTTTCCCGCCCTACTTAAGGTTATAGGCATATAAAGCAGTATAGCTAAGACGATAAGGTAAACCACATAAGAAGCGAGGAATTTTCCCATAACTATCTGAAAATCCGTTAGAGGAGATGTCAATAGGAGTTCGAACGTCCCAGAGGATTCCTCCTCTGGAAAGCTTCGCATCGTCAGCACAGGGACGAGAAAGATCAGAAGAAATAAAACATCCTGAAAAACAGGATAAAATATGAACTTTGTTGAGTTAAAGCTAAAGCCTCCCCATCTTGAAAGCTGAAGGATATAATAAGCAAGCACATTTATGTAGAGATACCCAATTACGAGCAAGAACGCTCCTATAAGAGTGTAAGCCAAGGGAGAAAACAAATAGATTTTCAGATCTTTCTTAAATATTGAAATAACTCCTCTCATGATGCCTCAGCCTCCTCCTCGGTAACAAGCTCAAGGAAAACTTCTTCCAAAGTCATGGTAACGGGCTTAAGCTCGAGCAATCCAGCCCCAGCGCTAACTATAACACGCGCTATATCTTCCCGCAGGTCAAGATTTTGCGGATATTCCACGAGTATGGAACCATCCCCAGATGGAGAAACGCTTATGATACTTGGAAGTTTTTTAAGCTCCTCTACAACCTTATCAACATAGCGTGCTACCTTAACCTCCACCTTCTTTGAGGGCCTTAAGCGTGCCTCAAGTCCCTCAAGCGTATCCTCAGCAACTATCCTACCTCCGCTTACAATTATTACTCTGTCGCACGTAGCAGTAACCTCAGGAAGAATATGCGTTGAAAGTATAACCGTGTGCTTGCCACGCAGAGACTTTATTAACGATCTTACTTCCGCTATCTGAACCGCGTCAAGTCCACTCGTTGGCTCATCGAGTATAAGAAGATCTGGATCAGAGATTAAAGCCTGAGCTAAGGCCACTCTTTGCCTGTATCCGCGTGAGAGGTTCCCAACCAATCTGCCGTAAACATCTTTCAAACCGCAGTAATCGATAACCTCAGATAGTCTCTCCTTTCTAAGCTTCTTAGGTACCCCTTTTATCTCCATCACAAACTTCAGATACTCCTTAACAGTAAGCTCTTTGTAAAGCGGTGGATTTTCAGGAAGATAACCAATCCGCTTCTTAACCTCAAGAGGATTTTCAACAACATCATAACCGGCTACCCGGACCCTCCCCGCAGAGGGAGGGAGGTAGCCGGTTATTATCCTCATTGTGGTCGTCTTACCCGCGCCGTTAGGTCCGAGAAAGCCAAGTATTTCCCCTTCTTTAACCGTAAACGATACATCCCTCAAGACCCATCTACCGTGAAACTCCCTGCCAACCTCCTCAACCTCTACCAATGCGTTGCTCACCCCCTCTTATACTTCGTCACCTCTCTTAAAAAGCGCTTCCTTTTCTCTATGTCTTCTTCCCCTTCCACCTCCTTGCTTGCAAACCCGTCTATAACTCCAATTATACCTCTACCCTGCTCGGTCTCGGCTATGATAACCTCAAGGGGGTTAGCGGTAGCGGTAAATATCCTGCAAACTTCCTGGCAGTTCTTTATAGCGTTTAAAACATTTATCGGATAGCCTTCCTTAAGTAGAATAACGAATGCATGTCCGGCGCTTAGCTTCTTAGCGTTCTCTATAGCGACCTTCTTAAGCTCCTCATCGTTCCCATCATGCCTTATAAGGCAGGGACCCGATGCTTCGCAAAAAGCTATACCAAACTTAAGGTGGGGAGAACTGGTTATGAGGATTTCATAAAGGTCCTCAACTGTCTTTATAAAGTGACTGTGACCAAGTATTATATTGCACCCCTCTGGAATCTCCATTTGGACAACCTCAAACTTGACCAATAAGATTCACCTCTCTCTTAAAGCCTCTTGGCTATCTCCTCCGCCATCTTGAGGGTGGAAACAGCTTTGCTCTCGTCCTCACCTTTATCCCTGAGAATATCGTAAGTAACGTATTTGCCCTCTTCAAGCACCGATATTATAGCGCTTTCAAGTCTCTTAGCGTAATCTTCGAGATCAAGGTACTCAAGGAGCATCTTGGCAGCCATAAGCATCGCCGTGGGATTTATCTTATACTGACCAGCATATTTAGGAGCAGATCCGTGAGTAGGCTCAAAGAGCGCATAATTATCCCCTATGTTTCCGGAAGCGACTACGCCCATACCTCCAACGAGCTGAGCGCACTCATCGGAGAGAATATCTCCAAACATGTTCGTTGTCACTATAACATCATAATTCTGCGGATTCTTGACAAGCCACATGGCAGTCGCATCCACGTTCTCTTTGTTCCACTCTATATCTGGATAATCCTTAGCTACCTCCTCAGCTGCCTCGATAAACATTCCACCAGTCAGTCTTATAACATTAGGTTTCTCTACAACGGTTACCTTCTTACGCCCGTTCTCCTTTGCATAGTTAAAAGCAGCTCTGATTATCCTCTCGCATCCTTCCCATGTGAATACTCTCAAGCTTCCTGCCACTTCCTTTTTACCCCTAAATCTCTCCATATTAGGATGAAGCTTATATATCTCCTCAGGGATCGGTCTCCACTCAACCGCAGCATAAAGCCCCTCAGTATTTTCCCTGAAAAGAACTATATCTATATCAGGCCTGTGAGCGGGAACGCCCGGAAGCGTCTTAAATGGGCGAAGATTAACGTAAAGATCAAACTTCTGACGTATCTGAAGTATAGCAGACTTAAAGCCCTTAACACCAGGCTTGCTGGTTATGGCAGCTAAAAGAGCAGCATCGCTATTCTCGAGAGCTTCCCAAGTTTGCGGGGGAACAGTATCTCCATATTTTTCCCACATGCACCAACCGGCGTCTGCCCTTACCCATTCGATCGGGGGCTTAAGCTCCTCCATAACCAGCATGCAGGCTTCCATGACATCATGACCGGAATCGTCTCCGGGAATATAAACGACCTTGTACTTATCTTTCTTCTCCTTGACTTTCATTCTTCCATCCCTCCCTTATAACTATTGTTCCCTTTGTTCCGAATTATACCATAGGCTTACGACATAAAGAAGGGTGCTTTCGATTTTTGGATTATTGTGATATAATCCCCCCTCGGGAGGTGAAGAACGAATGGCAAGAAGATGCGAGATATGCGGGAAGGGACCAACAACTGGATACAGGGTCAGCCACTCTAACAGGCACACAAAGAGAAGGTGGCTACCTAACATCCAAGAGGTAAGAGCCATCGTAGATGGAAAGGTTAAGAGAATAAAGGTATGTACCCGCTGTCTCAAGAGCGGTAGAGTCATTCGAGCTATATAAGAGTTATAATTAGCGCGATACCAACCACCGTGGCGACAGCGGGAAATACTTCCTTATAGACTTCAAACCATGTAACTTTATAGTACTCCTTAGTGGTTATAAGGCAAAGATGAAAGGGAGACAATAGGTGTCCGGAATAACCGCTTACAAATGTCCACGCAGCGAGCTTGAGATCCACGGGACTTCCCATAAGGGGAGCCAAAACGGAGAAAGATATCGCCACTCCTGCGGTAGTCATCCCGGTCATGAATGATATTAGAAACGGGAAGAAAAATAGAGAGAAAAGAAGCGGAACATCGGCTCCCTTAAGCATATTCGGAACAACATAAACTGCATTGCTCACCTTGAGCATACTCTGAAAGTAGTATATGACGAATACCGCCAGTGGTAGATTAAGCTCCACAGAGGAGTTAAAGATTTGCTTTACCCTGCTTAATGAAAGTCGCTCAGAAATTATCTCTCCAACCACTGCGATCAAAAGAAGAATAACTATATTTATTCTGAAAACCAGAAAGCCAAAAAGCACGAGAAGTATAGGCCAAATAGTCTTAGCGAGATTTAAGAGCTTAACAGGCGTTAGAGAGAAGCTTTCTCTAACAATAGGTCGCGGAAACCTAAACCAGCTGAAGATCATGCCCAGAGCTATGGCAATAAAAATAAAAAACCATTGATGGGAAGCCACGGAAATAAGAGAAACTCCTAAAAGCGAAGCCTCAAGAATGACAGAAGGATAAACCGGGAGTGAAAACTCCCAAACATGCCTGAACCAATAATTTATGAAGTGCCTTAAGCCGGAGGGGATGGTTAAATCCTCTCCGATTTTATCCGTTAAGGACGCGGTGAAAAGCGCCCCTGCAGGCATAGGGAGAAAACCCACTATCATGGGGGGGAAAAATATTACCGCTCTTTTATCCCCTATGATGTCTGAAAGTCTCTGCACCATACGCTGAAGAGCCCCTGTATCACGTAAAAGCCCATTAAGAAAGAGAACGAGTATAACTATGCTTATTATCTTCCAAACTACGGCACTACCTGCGGTAAGCTCAAAGGCTTTCCAGAAACCAGAAGCTCCCACATTGAACAAGATCCCGAGAACGAAAGCTCCCAGAGCCACCGTCAAAGCAAGATTTACCCTCCTGAAAAGCAAAACTATGAGCAAAACCAGAACCGCAAGCAGCTTTAATCCCTCCATGTTCAAGAAAACACCTCCCGCTTAGAAGCGATTTTAAGATTCAAAGAGCGGTAAAAATCCCTTAGGAATGCCTCCGCCTCGACCTCCCCGCGCTCTATATCATCAAGCTTCCTTTCCATATCTGCGGTAAACTCGGGTGAAAGCATTTCCTCGCCCAAAACCCGCTGAAGCGCCTCACAAACTTTGAAACCAAGCTCCGTTGGAACGAGGGTTCTCCTGCTCTTACCCACATACCTCCTCTTCAATAAAGTTGATATTATAGTGGCGTAAGTTGAGGGTCTACCCACCCCTTTCTTCTCAAGCTCCTTAACTAACGAAGCCTCCGTATACCTTGGTGGAGGCTGGCTTTGCTTATTGAGAACATGGATTTTCTCGATTTTAAGTTCTTCACCCTTGCAAAGGGGAGGTAGAAGAGTTTCCTTTCTTCCACCGAGCACTTTATTCCATCCCTCAAAAAGGACCGTTTCTCCGGTGGAAAGAAAAACCTTATCTCCCCAGCTGAATAAAACCCTTCCTCTCCTGATCTTCACATCAGACATCTGGGAAGCGAGGAAGTGCTTCCAAATCAGATCATAAAGGGGAGAAACTCCTCTTAAATTAAGGTCCGTGGGTCTTATAGCCTCATGAGCGCCAGTTTTAGGATATCTTCTAACCTTAAGATAAGCAGAGCCATATTCACTTTTAATAAACTGAGAAGCCATTTCTATTGCTCTCTCGCTTAAGAAGCACGAATCAGTTCTGTGGTAAGTGATATATCCTCTTTCAAAAAGCTCCTGAGCTTCTCTCATAACCCTAGCCGAGGATAGATGAAGAAGCGAAGAAGCTTTCTGAATAAGGGTTGCGGTCTTCAAGGGAGAAGGTGGTTGCAGCAAAACTTCCTTGAAATCAACCGAGAAAACCTTGACACTACTGCCTTTAAGCTTCTCCTTAAAAGTCTCCGCTTTACTCCGAGAAAGTCGCTCTGGTATATCCTCCTTGATATTCCAGAGCTTGGCTTTAAAAAAAACATCTTTCTTCCTGAGAGTAAGCTCCATTTCATACCAGCACTCTGGTACAAAGCTCTCCCTCTCTTTCTCTCTGTCTACTAAGATCTTTAAGGCACATGATTGCACTCTCCCTGCAGAAAGTCCCTTCTCCTTAAATGTCCTCCAAAGAAAGGGAGAGACAAGATACCCATATAATCTATCGAGGATCCTCCTTGAGATCGCAGATTTCACCCGCATGAAGTTTAACTCCTTAGGAGAAGAAAGCGCTTCTTTAACAGCCGAGGGGGTAATCTCATAAAACTCTATCCTCCAAGCTTCTTTCCCTCTTCCTTTGAGAAACTCCCATATATCATAAGCTATTCTTTCCCCTTCCCTATCCGGATCAGTAGCTATGAAAAATGGACCACTATGCAAAGCTATTTTCTCAAGCAACTTTCTCTTCCCCTTGAGGAAAACCCACTTAGGAGAAAGAGAGTCCAAGTCGATTCCCATACCCCTTCGAGGAAGATCCCTAAGATGCCCCCATGTAGCTTTAACATCGTATTCCTTACCGAGAAAACCTTTAAGGGTTTTCGCCTTGGTAGGCGATTCAACCAGGATTAGGAAGCGTCGACCCCGCATACGGCATCACTAAAACGGAAGCCTCCCTACCATAGATGGAAAGCGCCTTCTTGAAAGCGGAAAGAGGATCCCTGAAAATTTCAAAGAATGTAGGAGCGAAATCTTCCGGTAAAGTCCTTGATACTAAAAATATTCTGGCCTTCTTACGCACAAGGGCAATTCTCATAACCTTATGAGGCCCAAGTTGAAATCCCTCTATTCTCAATCTCTCTATAGGATCATCCACGCTTTTGGCAGAAACAAGCCAGCTCTCCATTTTGGGGTGTCCCACTCCCTCCGGACACTCCGCTAAAAGAATTATAGTTCCTCCATCACGAACCGCAAGCGCTGCGTTCTCGAGAGCCTTATGCGCCTGGTAGAAGTTTATATCCTTCGGGAATCCCCCACAGGAAGCAACGACTATATCAACAGGTTTTACGTTAACCTTATACATGTTATCGACGATGCGAGTCCCTTCTCTATGAGCCTCATACAGATCACCCGAAAAGATACCCACAATCTCTTTCTTCGCATTCAAAACCACGTTAAAGAGAAAAACTTTCTCCTTCAAAAAAGATCCCGCCTCATCTATATCCCTTCTTACTGGACCATTTAGGGAACCCGCCACAGCAGTAGGTTCCAGCATTAAGCTATGATTCTGAAAAATGGTCTTTATAGAGGAAACCCCAGGAAGAAGAGCTTTTGCCCCTCCAGTGTATCCCGCGAAATAGTGAAACTCAATATTTCCCGTAGCTATTATAAGATCAGATCTTAAAACATCTCTTAAAAACTCTACCTCCGTTCCAGCCGTCGTTCTGGCTACAAATTCACACTCATTCACATTATGGTTAAGGTAGGGGAATTTCCCACCTAAAAGCTTCTCCGCTTCCTGAGGAGTCTGTTCTCTATGAGTTCCCAAGCCAAAGATCGCAACCGCATCCTTAGATTTTACTTTTTCCCATATCCTACCAAAGAAAAGATGGGTGGGAACGGGACGCGTTATATCGCTAACCAGTATAGAAATCCTCTTAGCTCCCTGTAGGAATTTCTCAAGCGGTTCAAGAGCTCTATCGATTTCTATCTGAAGATTTTTAACACCCTGAAGCTCCTTAGGAAGCAAAACATCATGATCATCTACTGGAAGATCAACGGCCTCTTTTCCCAGCTTCAAAAGCATTTTTCCCCTCTCCCCCTTTTCCCTCCCTGAAGTATATCACTATTTCGTTAGGACGTGCCATCCTGTATTCCTCTCTGATTATTTTCTCAAGTAGAAACCTACTCTTAGCAAGCTTTATTTTCTCTCTCAATTTTTTGTTTTCGAGCTCAAGCTCCGCTATCTTTTCCCTTAAGAGAAAAGCTCTCCTTTTAAAGAGAATTATTTTTCTAACTTCCTTTATTATCGATATCGATGTCATTGATAAGACAAGTATAATAACAGCATATAGAAGCCATTTTCGAAGCAAAATCCATCACATCCTCTCGGGCGCGGAAACGCCTATAAGCGAGAGGAAATTTCTTATAACTACGGCTACCGCCTTAGAGAGAGCAAGCCTCGCGTTCCTTAACTCCTCTGAAGCTGAAAGGATAGGGTGCTTATTGTAGAAAGAATGAAAGGAGGAAGCGAGCCTCTGGAGATAATAAGGAATCCTATGAGGGGCGAGCTCTCTAATTGCTATCGAGAGCTCGCTTTCCGCTTCCGATAGAATCCTTAAAATCTCCATTTCCTCAGGCTCACCAAGAGGATCCAGAGAGACGCTCTCCAGCTCTGGAATACTAATTCCTCTCTCCTTAGCTTGCTCAAAGAGCGAGCACACTCTCGCATGAGCATACTGCACATAGTAAACTGGATTCTCTTCAGACTGCTTTTTGGCCAACTCGAGATCGAAATCGAGATGGCTGTCACACTTTCTCGTTAAAAATATATACCTCGCTGCGTCTTTTCCCACCTCCCTGACCACATCGGCGAGAGTAACAAACTCCCCTGCGCGCGTTGACATGGAAATCGGTTTACCTTCCCGCAAAAGCGTTACAAATTGAATCAAAAGAACTTGAAGAGCGTCAGCGCCTTTACCGAGAGCCTGAACCGCTGCCTTCATCCTTGGGATATAGCCGTGATGATCCGCTCCCCATACATCTATAACAAGATCGAAACCTCGCTCATACTTGTTCTTATGATATGCTATATCAGAGGCAAGATAAGTAGGAACACCATTAGATCTCACAAGTACCCTATCCTTTTCATCACCAAAGGCGGTGGATTTAAACCATAAAGCTCCGTCCTTCTCATAAGCGAAGCCCTTTTCTTTAAGGTATGTGAGCGTTCTTTCGACTTCCCCTTTATCATATAGAGAACGTTCGCTAAACCAGACATCGTACCTAACGCCAAAGTCCTCAAGGTCCTTTTTTATCCAGCTTAGAATTCTCTCACACGCGTAATTTCTGAAGAAAGAAACGCTTTCTTCTCTACCTACTTTAAGCCACTTATCACCATCTTTCTCTCTTATTTCTCTCGCAATGTCATATATATATTCTCCCCTGTAGCCATTTTCAGGGAAGGGAGCTTCTTCCCCCTTACCGAAGAGCTCAAAGTACCTTGACCTGACAGACTCACCTAAAAGCTCCATCTGTAACCCAGCATCGTTTATATAGTACTCCCTTTCCACTTCGTATCCTCCGAACTCAAGTATCGATGCCACAGAATCTCCTACCGCTGCCCCTCTTCCATGACCGACATGAAGAGGACCAGTGGGATTTGCACTGACAAATTCCACCTGAACCTTCCTACCTTTGCCCAGGTTAAGCCTACCAAAGTCCTCCTTTTTCTTTAGTATTTCCCTCACTATTTCCTTAAACCAAGAGAGAGCAAAACGAAAGTTTATGAACCCAGGTCCTGCTATCTCCACATCCTTAATAGCTCCCTCAGGGAGCCTCAACTTCCGCACCATGCTTTCTGCAATTTCTCTCGGTTTACCCTTGAAAACGGAAGCCATCTTAAGCGCGAGATTAGTAGCCCAATCTCCGAATTCAGGATTCCTGGGTTTCTCAAGTTCGGGTTCTGGCAAGGAGTTGAAATCCCATCCCCTCTCCTTTGCCAACGACACGGAAGCTTCTCTAAGCGCCTTTATAATTTCCGCCTTAAGTTTTTCCTCCATTTTCTCAAAACTTCACCTCCTCTCAAAGAGCAATTGCGTACCAACATAATCCTCAAGGAGCATAAACCCCTTAAACAGAGAAAGCCACTCTTCGGGAGACAGCTCCTTCCTCCTAAGCTTAAAAGAATAGGTCAAATATATTTTCCTCTTTGTGCCTTTAATAAACTTCGCCGAGAAGGAAAAAGCATCTCCTCTTCTTCTAAACGATAGAGGTAACGAAACGATTTTCCACCCCTTCGGATATTTCAAAACGATATTGTGCTCAAAACTCATCAGAAAACCAAGATCTATGGGATTAGACCTACGTGGAGGCAAAGAGAGAAAGTCCACCGGGAAGCCAAGATGAGGAAGTCTGAAAACCAGCTTTCTCCCATAGTTCTCCATGGTTATTTCTCCCTTCCCTCTAACTTCACCTATAAAGACTCCACCCTTTTCCCCAAACGAGGCATCCTTAACCTTAACTCCTGCTTCCTCACCAAGCTTAGAGAATCTCTTTAACTTCCCAGATATCCATCCCCTCGACACTATCTTTAAGACAAACTCATATGCTCCACTCTTTGAGAGATCCATGGAAAAGGTAATTTTCTCTGAAGAAAGCTTCTCAGACTGTAAGGGAATATCCACAAACTTTGCTTCTCCCTCAGAAAAAAGCAACCCTTTTTTCCCCTGAAAGCGAGGAGAAATATAGCCCGCAGGCAAGTGAAGGGCACATGGATCAAGCCAATATGTCTTATCATCCGCAACAACCCTGATCAAGGGATATTCAAGCAAGGAAGGGACAGGATATTTATCACTCAAGGGCCATCTGGAAACCCATATCATCTGCGGAGAAAGCCTCAATGCCTTAAGCATAGAAAACAGCAAGAAGGAAAAATCGGATGGGGTCATCTTTTTCGATTTCCAGATAACGTTCAAACGAGGAAACCTATAAAACTGATCGGGGAAAGACCATCCCTTCAATATCTTAACTTTGCGAGAAAGAACCTTCCACAATACTTCCAGTTTAGCTCGAGCTCCCGAAACGCGAGAAACCTTTCTTCTTATCTCGGAGGGAAGAAATTTTCTGTCCAGCGATGAATAAAAGAGAGCGGAAGCCTTATCCCATGAGGATAAAGAGGTAATGAGTATCGGCTCCTGCGGAGGAGAGAACGGATCCGCAAGAGAAAGCTCATCGAGATCGAGCACCCCCCCCGAAAAAGCCCTGTTAGATCTGAAACCTATGGGGGACTTCACCTGTATATGGAGCTTTTTGACCTCCATATTTTCAGATCGAGGTAGAAACCACCAAAAGTATGGAGGAAGGGGTGACTCTCTTCTGAAGGTAAAAGAAAGATCAAGAATATCTCCGCTTCTCAAGCCCTCCAAAGAGGCCCTCTTTTCAACCAGTTCTCCATGATCCTTAACATCAAGAGATAAGAGCTCTATCCTGCCATCTGCTTTCTTTAACCTTAGCTTTTCCACGGTAAGATCGGCCTTTCGTGAATCATACTTCCACGACAGATACTCTGGAAATGAGTTCGGATTCTCTACCTTTATCAAGCTCCTGCTTTCCCACTCAATCTCTCCCCTAACCCCTACCTTTAGGTTATTCCAGAGTAAGAGATACGTATTGGAGTAAGCAGCTGAAACTCCAACAAATGAAAAAATAAAGCAAATTAGCATAATCCCCGTGAAAATAAGCTTTTTTCTAAAATCGAAAAGACACATGCCTCCTCAACCCTTCTTTCTCTTTTTCCTCTTTTTTTTCTTCTTTTTTTTCTTGGAAGAAACCGCGGGAAGATGGTCTCTAAAGGCTCTCACAGGCTTTTCCTCTGGCACGACCTCAACCCTGAAAAGATAGGTTATTATCTCTTCCTTTATCCTCGCAATGAGCTCTTTAAACAGCTCAAAAGCTTCGAATTGATACTCTATAAGGGGGTCTTTCTGGCCATAAGCTCTCAACCCTATTCCCTGCCTTAAGTGGTCCAAAGCAAGCAAATGATCCTTCCAACGGGTATCAAGCACATGAAGCATGACCAGCTTTTCTATCTGTCTTAAGGTCTCTTCCCCCATTCTCTTCTCCTTATCATCGTAAAACTCCTTAGCTTTTTTAATTATTCTGTTCCTTATCTCCTCTCTTTCCATCTCTGCTATCTCGCTTTCCGGAAGGTCGATCTCGAAGGGGAAAAGTCCCCTCAAACGCTGCATAAATCCCTTGACATCTCTTTCCTCTGGTAAGATTTCCTCGCTTAAATAAGCATCCATGAGAAGATCAACCACATCTTCAACCATCTTCAAAAGGTGCTCCTTAGGATTCTCAGTTTCAAGGACATATCTTCTTTCCCTGTATATAACTTCTCTCTGCTTATTCATAACATCATCATAAGCAAGAAGATACTTTCTCGCTTCAAAGTGCATGCTTTCTACCTTTTTCTGAGCGGACTCTATCGCCTTGGTGAGCCAAGGATGCTCTATAGCTTCCCCCTCTCTCATACCAAGCTTTTGCATAAGAGAGGATATTTTTTCAGAACCAAAGAGCCTTAGGAGATCATCTTCAAGCGAAAGGTAAAAGCGAGAGGAACCCGGATCACCTTGCCTTCCCGCTCTTCCCCTGAGCTGATTATCTATTCTCCGAGCTTCATGCCTTTCCGTCCCTATTATGTGAAGTCCTCCAAGCTCCACGACCTTTTTATGCTCCTCATCGGTTATCTTTTTCATCTCCTCATAGACTTTTCTCCATTTTTCCGGAGAAACCTCGTTAGGATCTTTCCCCTCTCTTCTGAGCCTCTCCTTGGCGAGAAACTCAGGATTACCGCCAAGAAGGATATCGGTTCCTCTACCGGCCATGTTGGTAGCTATGGTAACTGCCCCCAGCCTTCCAGCCTGAGCAACTATTTGCGCTTCCTTCTCATGATACTTCGCGTTTAAGACCTGATGAGGTACCCTCCGAGCCTTAAGAAGCTTGGATAACCTCTCGGATTTCTCTATAGAAGTCGTCCCAACGAGAACAGGCCTACCTTTCTTATAAAGCTCTTCTATTTCATCAGCAACTGCCGCAAACTTCTCTCTCTCAGTTCTGTAAATAACGTCAGGATAGTCTATCCTTATCATCGGCTTATGCGTTGGAATTACCACAACCTCAAGTCCGTATATCTCCTTAAACTCCTCCGCCTCAGTTGCAGCAGTTCCGGTCATACCTGCGAGCTTTTCATACATCCTAAAGTAGTTCTGAATGGTTATAGTAGCTAAGGTCTGTGTTTCGCTTCTAACCCTCAAACCCTCCTTAGCTTCTATAGCCTGATGTAATCCATCGCTATATCTTCTTCCAAACATGAGCCTCCCGGTAAACTCATCGACTATGACTACCTCTCCATCCTTAACGACATAATCCACATCCCTCTTAAAAAGGTAATGGGCTTTGAGCGCTTGAACAAGTCTGTGAGCGAGTTCGCTGTTTAAGTCATCGTAAAGACTCTTAACGCCCAGAAGCTTTTCAGCTTTAGCAATCCCCTTTTCAGTAAGAACTATATTTCTTTCCTTCTCGTTTATCTCAAAATCCTCTTCTGGCTTGAGGAATCTGACTATTCTATCGACTTTATAATATATGCTCGGATCATCCTCAGACGGACCGGAAATTATAAGGGGCGTTCTCGCCTCATCTATAAGGATACAGTCCACCTCATCGACTATGGCATAATAGTGCCCCCGCTGAACCATATCATCCATTGAATAAACCATGTTATCTCTGAGATAGTCGAAGCCAAACTCGCTGTTCGTTCCATAGGTTATATCTGCCTGATATGCCTTCTTTCTCTCTTCCTGGGGCATTCCGTTATAAAGATAAGCAACGCTCAACCCCAGAAATTTATATATAGGCCCCATCCACTCAGTGTCTCTCTTGGCAAGATAGTCATTAACGGTTACCACATGAACTCCCCTGCCGGTCAGCGCGTTCAAGTAGACGGCGAGGGTTGCAACGAGGGTTTTACCTTCCCCCGTTTTCATCTCCGCTATCTTTCCCTCATGAAGCACAATTCCGCCCATAAGCTGAACATCGAAATGCCTTAAACCTATAGTTCTTTTCGCGACCTCTCTAACCACTGCAAAAGCCTCAACGAGAAGATCATCTAAGGTTTCCCCGCGTTCTAACCTCTCTTTAAACTCTATTGTCTTACGCGCGAGATCCTCATCGCTCAATCGCTGAATTTCCGGTTCAAGCTCATTTATCCTTGCAACTATCTTACTTAACCTTTTAAGCTCCCTTTCGTTGGGATCGAGTCCTAAAGCCTTCTTTAAAGCGCTTAAAACCATATCTTAAAGCGCCCCCTCCACCGTCTCACCG
>JAGHDO010000069.1 GCA_021159885.1 Synergistota bacterium
TAGAAGAAGTTGAAATGATAGTGAAGAAAGAAGAGCGGGGAGATAAATGGGGTTTTTAGATGGAACAGCGCGCCTTGAGCTTGCGGTTTTTCCACCAGGAACGTTTGAAAGGTCTCCTCGCAAGGTAAAAATAAAAAGATTGGTAATTGCTTAAAGTCACCCCACCCCTGATAAAATAACTTTACAGATAATCTTACACGAGGTGGAAGATGGAAACAATAAGACTGCTTGAAATGGTAACAGATGAAGGAAAGTCCGAAAAATTCTTAGGAGAAAAAGGTATCCTGAAAACCTTTACAAAAATCCCCTCAAGCTTTTTGAGTTTGAAATTCCTGTTCTCAAAGCCCCAAAGGAAGGTGGGTTCTCTTATAAGGGAGTACATTTACAAATCCACTTCGGAAGATGACCTCTTAAGCGGAGAAGTAGAAGTTGAGGAGAGCTATTTCAGTGGTAAAAGAAAAGGAAAGAGGGGAAGGGGAGTAAGGAACAAGATACCTGTTTTTGGAGATGAGCTTGGAAAACCAACTCCCGAAAAGCTTAAAGAGCTTGGGATAGAGGAGATATTGTGATATAATTTAGGTAGAAAGTAGAATATCGTGCGCCACGGGGGTGCCCGTCGGGCTTAATAGGGAAGTCCGGTGAAAATCCGGCGCAGTCGGGCTACCGTGACCGGGGACGAAAGCCGCAGGAATGCCACTGGGAGGAATGCCCTCCTGGGAAGGCGCGGTGAGTAGGATGATCCGGAAGCCGGGAGACCTGCCCTCGTTTAAGGCTTAAGATTGTGCTTCTTCCCGGTTAGGAAGCACAGGTTTTTTGTTTCTTTTTAAAGGAGGAGTTTTTCTCTTGAAAGAGGGGTCTTTTAAGCTCAATCCTAAGGAGATAGAGGAGGAAAGTTTTTCTATAATAAATGCTTTTCTGAAAAGAGCCGGTTTCTATCGAAAATTTGGTAAGGGTAGTGTGGAGGTTTCTATTTTAGCGCGCGTGATTCACGCAACAGGGGATTTCAGCATAGCCAATGATTTACTCTTTTCAGAGAATTTTTTTGAAAAGTTTATTAACGCTTTAAGGATTTCGCAAGGGTTGTTTATAACGGATGTCAAAATGGTGGCTGTAGGCATATCAAGGAGAATTCTCCCTAAGATTTCCGTATTGACTTATATTGATGAGAAGGAAGTTTTAAGTGAGTCGAAAAGGAAAAATGTATCTCGAGCTTACCTTTCCATAGATATGGCGCTAAAGAAACATGACAAAGCCATTTACGTTGTGGGGAATTCTCCCACTGCCCTTTTTAGAATACTCGAAGAGAGGGATCCGAAGAAAACCCCTTTTGTTGTTGGAGTTCCCGTTGGGTTTGTGGGAGCTTCTGATGTAAAAAACGCCCTTTCGTGTTCTGAGATTCCCTGCGTGACGCTTCTTGGGTCAAGGGGAGGAAGCAGCGTAGCGGTTGCGATAGCAAACGCGCTCCTTATGGAGGCGAAAAATAGATGCAATGGTATATAAACGTTAATGGAAAACTTCTTAAGAGAGGATACACCACGGGAACTTGTGCAGCGGCAGCTCTTAAGGCTTCTTTGATTTGGAGTCTTACAGGGGTTTTGCCCGATAGCGTGGATATTCGACTTCCAATAGGAGAAAGCATAAGAATACCTGTATTATGGTGCGGAAAGGAGTCTGGTATTTGCTATTGTGCGGTTAGGAAAGACGCAGGAGATGATGCGGATGTGACTGACGGTGCGGTTATCTATGCAGGGGCTGAGAGGATAAGTGAGAAGGGCGTAAGTTTCGCTTCGGCGGGAGGCGTTGGGACGGTGACTGAGGAAGGCTTACCAGTTAAGGTAGGAGAGCCCGCGATTAACCCGGTGCCTCGGTCCATGATGAGAGAGGTTCTTGAGAATTTCAATATCTTTTCTGCTAAGGTTTATGTAGGGGTTGAGGATGGAGGAAGGATAGCTAAGAAGACTTTTAATGAAAGGCTTGGAATAGTCGGAGGGATTTCGATTTTGGGAACTACGGGTATAGTCGAGCCTTTCAGCGAGGAGGCTTGGAAAGAATCGCTTCTCGTTGAGATGGGAGTGATCAAGAACAGAGGGTATGATTTCATAGTTCTTACTCCAGGGGGTAAAGGGGAAAAACTATATAAGAAGTACTACGGAGACAGCAGGAATGTGCTTATATGTGGCAATTACTTTGGTTTTGCGGTTAAGAATGCTATTCTCAAGGGGTTTAAAGAGATATGCATTGCGGGAAGCTTTCAGAAGCTAATAAAGCTTGCAGCGGGTAATTTTAACACAGATAGCCGGGTAAGCGATGCCAAGGCAGAAGTTCTTGCTCTTTATACAACAATTTTTGAAAAAAACTATAATGTCAACCTTGTAAAAGAGATCCTGAACGCGACCCCTTTTAGTAAATCGATAGGGATATTGGAGAAGTATGGCATTGATGTGAAAGGCGTTTTTACCCTTATAGGTCAGGCAGTTATAAGGAAGTTAAGACAGTTAGGGGAAGCTTCATTCAGGGTGATAATGTTTTACGGAGACTCGATTTTGACCGATATTCAGGGATGATTTATATAGTCGGGACTGGAATAGGTTCTGTTAAGGAATTAAGTCAGAGGGCTTTGGAGCTTCTTAAAAAAGCGGATCTTATAGTTGGCTTTAGGAACTCTCTTTCCGTTCTTAGTGGAATGGAGTTAAGGGCGGAA
>JAGHDO010000070.1 GCA_021159885.1 Synergistota bacterium
GGAGGGTGAAGCTCAACCGTCGCCTCTCTCTTACCTTCTCTCAAGTTGAACTCGAGCTTCTTCAAAAAAGCCTTTACCGTCATTTCTTCAGAGACCAATGGACGCTCTTCCGCCCTTGCCTGAGAGGGAATCCCCCCCCTCCCTAAAACCTCCTTCGAGCCTCTCCCTTCTTTCTCCATCCCATCACCCATAAAGGTGCTCGAACCGGTGTCGCTCAAAACCCTGATAGCTTCAAGCGATTGCAATGAACGATCTACTGAGGTAGTATCCTTAGGAGAATAATCACTTCTCTCAGATATACGCCATGCTTGATGCTGACTATCTCCTCGTCCATGATGTGCTTCCAATCTGGATGATACCGAGGATTTTGATTTTGCCCCAGGTTCGCCCCTCACGCTTTCCGCTTTCAACTTCTCCTCTCTCCTCACCACTTTCAAAGTATCTTTTCCCACCCTATCCTTCTTTTCTTCAACTGTTTTCGCGAAGTTCTTTGGCCTCGCTTCACTCCCAGACCTAAGCTTGACATCTTGTTCTTTGGGGAGAGATCCAAAGCTCTCCAACAAAGGCCTTTTAGAAAAGCGCTCAATTTCGTCATTCTTAGCTTTAGGAGGACTTAAATCAAAGCTTTCTAAGGTCTCCCACCTCCCAGATCCAGCTTTAGCAGTCTCTAACTTCAGAATCCTATCGAACGCCTTTTTTCCATTAGGTTTTATTTCCTTATGGGTCTTCTGCGAGGGAAACTTGCCTTGGGTTTTCTTAGTATGAGGTTCATTCTTAACCTCTTCGCCTCTTTTCCCAAACTTATGGGAGCTTTTATTAAATTTATCCTTAAGATGCTTCTCATGCTGAATGATACCCATCCGTGGAACAATTGCTAAAGTTTTACTTATCCCCCGGACAGGCTCAAAATGATGTTCCATATCGACTCTTTTAACCCCAGACTTTGTGAGAAGCTTTCCCGTCTTAATCTCCCGCCTAATGTGCTCAAGCTCTAAGCGAACTTCCTTTCCCTCAATCTCAGAATCAAGCCTTAAAACTGGCGTATGTGAAAGAACCAAAGGCATAGGGGAAACAGCAGCTCTTGAAATAGCCTTGTTAAGCTCCTTAAGAAGGCTATTCTTGAAGGATGTTGTTTCCCTCACTTCCTTCTTTCTTTTACTTCCCTTATGGCAGCCCTCCATGGTCTTTTTCTTTGCTCCCATCCTGAGAAGCAGTTTGAAAAGAGAGGTTTTCAGCTTCACTTGTTTTCCCTCCCCATCTTAGATATCAGCTGGGCTGCCTTCGTAGGATCCAGAGAAGCTAATATCTTGGCTACCTTTTCCTGGTCAAGATGCTTAAGTATAGCTATAGCGAGATTATCATCAAGATTTGTCAGAATAGCAGCAGCTTCTGAAGGTCTCATCGCCGCATAGTAAGAAGCCAATCGTTTAGCTTCCTCATCGGAAATCTTTTTAGCCGAGAGTTCCTTCGTGAGCTTTGCAGTCAACTCCTCGAGCTTCTTTTTCTCCTCCTCGAGCTTCTTCTTCTCCTCCTCAAGTTTCCTTTTCTCAGTTTTAAGCTCGGCCTCTTTTTGCGGTATCTCACGCTTTAGCTTCTCCTCAAGAGCTCTCAAGCGCTTGGCCCATGCTTCGAGCTCCATTCTTCTTCTTTCAATTGAAGTAAACCTTGTCTTAAGCTCCGATGTAAACCTTTCTACATATTTACCTACATAGGGAATCTTTATAGCATAGGGATATACAGCGCTTAAATAGATCTTCTTAAGATCAATTACACCCGCAAAGTGAAGTCCTATTGATGTTCCAATCAAAGCAGCGATTACGAGAAAGAATAGAAGCAAAAACCTTCTCATCTTTTGAGTTTACGCCTTCTATATATAGAAAGGACTCTTTGGACATAGTTCTGCGTTTCGCGGTAGGGAGGTATCCCCCTATACCTGTCTACTGCATATGGTCCCGCGTTATATGCAGCTAAGATCAATTCAAGGTTCCCCTTATATTTCTCGGAGAGATAGCGCAGATACTTTACTCCACCCATTATGTTATCCTCTATATCAAACGGATCAGAAACGCCAAGCTCACGTGCCGTTGCTGGCATAAGCTGCATCAAACCCATGGCACCCTTAGAGGAAACAGCCCGAGGATTAAAGCCAGACTCAGCCTGAATCACCGCCATAATGAGATCTGGATCAATGTCGTAAATTCGTGAAGCTTTCTCAACAACCTCCTTTATAGAGGGAGAACGAGACACAGATCTCTCATGAAAGCGAGAGGGAGAAAGACGCGGGGATTCCAAACAGAGGAATAAATGAGAAGAGGAAGATCGTTCTTTCTGCTCGGCACGAACTGGTTGATCTCTCTTTCTCGCTTCCTTAACTTCCTTAAGAAAAAGATCACGAAAAAGATAAGGCTTGCTATTCTCACCTTCCTTCTGAATACCTCTTGAGAAGTGAGATAGAGAGTAAAACCCTCTCCTTATTTCACTAATCCTTTTTAGAACCTTTCTCAACCCTTCAAGCGCCACCGCGCTCCCTCCTGATAAAAAGGTTTAAACCCATCTCATCGAGAAATCTGCGCTCTCTCAACGCCTCCTCATACCTATAAGCTTCAAATGCCCTTTCCCTAAGCTTCTCAAACTTTTTCCTTTCCTTTGAAGCCTCGATAATCTCTTCCCTTTTTTCACTTATTTTCTTCTCCAAATGCTTTATTTCCTCTTCCTTGCGGGCAATTAAGACCGAAAGCGAGCTTAGAAAGGAAAGATAAAGCCGTATCTCCCCTCCACTCATCCCCTCCTCCTGCCTTCTCGAAAACTCGTTCCTTAAATCTTCAAGCTCTCTCGCAAGTTTCTCTCTTTCTGAGAGAACAGCTCCTCTTTTAAGTTCAAGGGAAGCAAGCTCACTTTTAAGCTTCTCCTCTATTCTCTTCTTAAGATCGAGTACTTTCTCAAATCTAAAATTGAACGCCACACCTATTCGCCTCCGAAGGTCCTAAGAAGCCATTTTCTCGCTTCCTCTAAGGTAGATTTCTCGTTAATTCCCTGAATTAAAAATTTCTTAATCTCATCGATCTTTTCTAATGCCTCATCAACCACGCGATTGCTTCCCTTAGCATAAGCTCCTATGTTTATAAGATCCTGTGATTCCTCATAAGCAGAAAGTAGCTCTCTTAATCTACCTGCCGCTATATAATGCTCTCTGGGAACTATCTCAATCATCAACCTGCTTATACTTCTTAAGATATCTATAGCTGGATAGTGATTTTGTGAAGCGAGTTTTCGCGACAGAACTATATGCCCATCAAGTATACTCCTCACCGTATCCGCTATAGGCTCATTCATATCGTCTCCTTCCACAAGTATAGTATAGAAACCGGTTATCGATCCCTTGTCCGAATTTCCCGCTCTCTCAAGAAGCCGGGGTAGAAGAGAAAACACGGATGGTGTGTATCCCCGCGTTGCTGGAGGCTCCCCAATCGTTAAGCCCACCTCTCTCTGAGCCATTGCGAACCTGGTTATGGAATCCATCATCAGTATAACATCAAGCCCTTTATCCCTGAAAAACTCCGCTATAGCAGTTGCAGTAAAAGCAGCTTTAAGCCTTATAAGCGCTGGTTCATCCGAGGTTGCAACGACCACAACCGACCTTTTCAACCCTTCCTCTCCAAGATCTCTCTCGATAAATTCTCTAACCTCTCTTCCACGCTCCCCAACGAGACCTATAACGCTAACGGGTGCGGATGTATTCCTCGCTATCATGCCAAGAAGAGTGCTTTTTCCCACACCGCTTCCAGCAAATATACCCATTCTTTGCCCTTTACCACATGTTAGCAAACCATCTATAGCCCTAACTCCTATGGATATAGGCTCTTTTATCCTTTTTCTCTTAAGAGGATGAGGGGGCTTTCTGCTTAAAGGATATTCATCTTCCCAGATGATAGGGCCCTTATCATCTATAGGCTCTCCAAAAGCGTTTAGGACTCTTCCCAAAAGCCCCTCTCCAACCCTCACCTTAAGACTTTCGCCGGTTGCAACCACCTCACAGCCGGGACCTATGGATCCCATCTCTCCCAGTGGCATCAACAGGACCCTATCATCTCTGAACCCCACAACCTCCGCTTTGACACTCCCACCGTTTTTAAGATAGATTTCACATATCTCCCCAACAGAAGCCTCTGGTCCCTTGGACTCTATAACCAGACCAACAACCCTAACTACCTTGCCATTTATTTTCATTGGTTCAAAAAGCTTAAGCCTCTGAATATATCTATCAAGAAGCGTTTTCCCTTCCCTCCTTGAGGATCTTATCCATGAGCTTTTCAATCTCCTCGATTTGCTTATCTATACGTGCATCAACTATACCAAGACCCCCCTCAACTATACACCCACCCTTACCAACCCTGGGGTCCTCAATGATCTCAAGCTCCTTTAACCCCTCAATGCTTCTAAAAAACTCCTCTCTCTTATCAACTACTTTCGGAAGATCATCTGGACTTACCCTAACGATTATCTTAGAGCGCTCCTCAAGCTTCTTGATGGCAGCTTTTATCACTCTTATAACGAGCTCCTCATCCAGCTCTATCTCTCTTAAGATTATTTTTTTCGTCAGTATTTTCAATATCTCGATTATCTCCGGCTCAATTTCCTCAAGCAGCTTCTCCCTCGCGCTCTTTATCCCCTCTATGACGCTTTTAAGAAGATTTATTAAGCCTTCATACTCAGCCTTGGCCTCTTTTAGTCCTTTCTCATACCCCTCGGAAAAACCTTTCTCATAACCTTCTTTATAACCCTCATCGTGGGCGCTTTTTCTTATTTCCTCTGCTTCCTGCTTCGCCCCCTCGATTATCTCACGCGAAGCACGAGATGCCTCTTCCTCTATTTCGCTTTTTATCTTCTCCGCTTCTCTCTTAGCTTCTTCAAGGATTTTCTGCGCTTGAACAGAAGCCTCCTCTACCCTACGCTTAAGCTCCTCTATCTTTTTCTCGAGCTGCTCCTTTTCTCTCGAAAGTCTTTCTACCTCATCTCTCGCAGTTTTCTTTACTTCCTCGGAAGTCTCCCCCCTATTCTCATCAGCTTCCTCAGCCTCATCAGCGCTTTTCTTCTCTCCACCGTTTTCCCCCTCGAAGCCTACGAGAAATGGGGTATCAAGCAGCTTAACGTACTTGATAAGGTTCTTTTTAAACAATCAGCTCTTCCTCCCCTCCTCTTGCTATGACTATTTCTCCTGCCTCCTCAAGCTGCCTTATCACGTTAACTATTCTCTGCTGAGCATCTTCAACATCCCTGACTCTAACCGGCCCCATAAAGTCCATATCTTCCTTAAGCATCTGAGCTGCTCTCTTAGACATATTCTTAAAGAACTTGTCTCTAACCTCCTCACTCGCACCCTTAAGGGCAAGCGCGAGATCCTTCATATCTATCTCCCTCAATACCCTCTGAACAGCTCTATCATCAAGATGGACGATATCTTCAAAGACAAACAGCCTCTTTTTAACTTCCTCAGCGAGTTCGGGATCCTCCTCCTCAAGAGCCTCTATTATATTCTTTTCGGTTCCTCTATCCGATCTATTGAGAATCTCCACGAGCGCCTCTATACCTCCAACCATCGTGAAGTCCTGACTAACAAAAGCAGAGAGTTTTCTTTCCAGAATTCTTTCAACTTCCCTTATAACATCCGGAGATGTCCTGTCCATAGTGGCCAAACGACGTGCAACCTCAACCTGAAGCTCAGGAGGAAGCCCGGAAAGCACAGAAGCCGCTTGCTCAGGACCAAGATAGGCAAGTATCAACGCTATGGTCTGAGGGTGCTCCCCCTGAATAACAGAGAGAAGCTGCATAGGATCGGTCTTTCTAACAAACTCAAAGGGCCTGACTTGAAGCTGAGCGGTAAGCTTAGTGAGAATTTCCTTTGCC